>CACXQO010000068.1 GCA_902769815.1 uncultured Bacteroidia bacterium
GGCACCCTTGGCCCCATCGAGCCACCCGTCATCACCTGCCTCGCGCCCGAAAACTTTGAAGGCGAGTATGTCTACAACATGGAAGATCAACAATTTGGCGTCAATCTGACCTGGGAAGCACCCGAAACACTGCCTTTGCATTACAACCTCTATCGCTCAGATTTCTCCACCAAAGAAGAAATCATCATCGAAGTGGCAGGCGATGCCACCTCCTATAATGACGAAAGCGGTGTGGGACAATACAAATACCAACTGACTGCTGTCTACGAGAACTGCGAATCGGACTTTGCCCTCACCCCTGAAGGCGAAGACTTTGTCCTCATCGAGGTGACAGGACTGCAAGAAAACACCGACGAAGAAATCGTCACCATCCTTAGGATTTTCAACGCCAGCGGACAAGCCATCAACAGCAAGACTCTT
The DNA here is from genome assembly GCA_902769815.1 of uncultured Bacteroidia bacterium. Lineage (GTDB taxonomy): Bacteria > Bacteroidota > Bacteroidia > Bacteroidales > F082 > Limimorpha. The sequence goes on from CACXQO010000068.1 coordinate 421, forward strand.
GAAGGGCTGAACACGGGCGTATATATTATACAAGGAGTGACAAAAGAAGGCAATTGGGCGAGTAAAAAAATAATGATAGAGAAAGAATTTTGAACAAAATAGGGAAATATTTCAATTGGATTGATTATTTCCCTATTTTTGCGCCCAAATTTTCAATTTATCAATTTAATTACTAAAATAAGTTAAACTTCATGAGAAAAAAATTACTTCTTCCGGCATTGTTGTTGTCGCAAATCCTCTGGGGACAAAACACCGCCGATTTAAGCAATCAAACCAGTGTGATGGTCAACTCACAACAGATGCTTGAAGCATCAACCTCCGACAGGTCAACCCCCATCTTGTTTGAAGATTTCCAGAATGGTATTCCATCAACCAACTGGAAAAGTTATGTTGGCTTATTGAACGACATCTTAAATGGAGGTCAACTTATTGAAACTGGTGGAGGAGGTAACCCATGGCAAGAAAGAGATGGAGTTGGAATTGGGTGTGGTTTGAACACAATGCATGTTTCTTTTCCTACAACGGGTAGCATAGGAAAGAATTGGCTCGTATCACCCACTATACAAGCAACACCAAACTGCTATCTCACATTTGATATATCATTTAACAAATACCGAAATGGATACGTAGATGAGGTTCCCGACCTCAATGGCACAGACGACAAGTTTGCCATTGTTGTCAAAAAGAACGGCCAATGGGAAGTGTTAGCCTTATGGGACAACCAAGGCTCTCCCAATATCCTCAATTCACTTGACTTGTTTCCACAAACGATCACATTACCCCTCCAAATCACTCAAAACAGCAACATTCAAATTGCTCTTTATGGAGAAACTACCATGGTAAACACAGGAAATGTCATCCATGTGGACAATATAGGTGTATGGCCTACTTCTTGTATTCCGCCAACAGGTCTCAATGTAACAAATAAGACCAAAACTAGTGCTTTGGTCAGTTGGACTCTTCCTCAAGGAATTACTGCATGCAACCTGCAATACAAAAAAGTTGCAAGTTTTTCAGAATGGTCCACTATTAGTATAAATAATTCTTCTTCATCATATGAACTTACTAGTCTGAATCCAGAAACCTATTACAGAGTGAGGGTGCAATCGGTCAACCAAGGAGGTGAAAGCATTTGGAGTGATGCCATAACATTCCGGACAAAAATGGAACAAGACGACTATTCCTTACCCTTCGTGGAAACCTATCCAAGCAATTCTTCCATCCCTCAAGATTGGAGGATTAGAACCGATGCTGCCGAATATACGTTTTTATGTGGTGGGAACCACCCGAGACAACGATACGTTTCCGGTCAATGGGAAATTGCAAGTGGTGGCAATTTAGGGAATTATCACGTTAAAGCGACATGCCATAGATGGTATTCAAACTGGCTAATCACTCCAAATATCGATTTGTCCACCGCCCTTAATCCTGACAATCTATGTTTGATATTTGATGTTGCCAAAACAAATAAGAATAGCAACACCCCTCCACCGACAGGCTACCCTGAGAATGATGATGAATTCAGGGTTATGATTTCCACCGATGGAGGCGAATCATGGTCTAGCAGTAATTGCTATATTTGGAAAAACAGCGGAGGAAACTACACTTTCAATACAATTCCCACCGAGGGAACCACTTTTAGATTACCGTTGAATGATTATGCAAACGGTACAGTAATGGTTGCTTTCTATTGCGGTTCTTCTGAATATAGAGAATTCGCAAAGGGTTTCGATATTCATATTGACAATGTTTTCATCGGCGAAGCCTCACACATCTTCCTCACTGACGGTAACTGGAACGTTGCCCAGAACTGGCAAGGCAATATCATGCCTACTTCACCGAGCAACAGCGTTCTGTTGAAGGCTGATGCCACCATTCCTGCGAGTTATACTGCCCATGTTAGCAGTGTTGCCATGATGAACGGTTCGCTCACCATCGCTGATGGAGGCCAACTCATCCACGACAACGAAGGTGTTGTGGCTACGATTCAAAAGTCTATCACCAAATTTAACAGCGATTCCGACGGGTGGCAGCTCATCAGCCATCCCATGAGTACGGAAATCGAAGCTGAAGATGTTACCCATCTGATGGAAAACATTTACGACTTGTATGCTTTCGACATCAATGAATCCTTGGAATGGAGAAACTTCAAGAGTGGCAACAACTTGACTGCTCTCAACGCCAACGAAGGTTACCTCTATTCAACCAACACCAACAAAACCTTGTCATTCAATGGAACTTTGAATCCCGCAAGCGCGATTACCCTCGACAACTTGCAATACAACGGAAATGCTCGTCTGAAAGGTTTCAACCTTATTGGCAACCCATTTGCCTGCAACGCCATCGTCAACAAGCCAATGTATGTGATGAACGATGCCCACGACAACATTATCGCCGTCAGCAACTATGAAATCGCTCCTAACGAGGCGGTGTTTGTTACGGTCAGCTCAAATAATCGGACTGTCACCATCATGCCCGTCTATCTTAATCAAGCCAACGGAAACGGAAATGGAATCTGCATCGAGGTGAGAAAAGCCGACAACACGAGAGGCCAAGGTGTGCTTGACAGAGCACTCATCAACTTTAGCGAACAAGACAACCTCGAAAAATTCACGCTTAACGCCAATGCCACAAAGGTTTACATCCCACTTGACGGTGAAGACTTTGCCGTGTTGCAGGCTCAAGAGGAAGGCGAAATGCCCATCAATTTCAAGGCTGAAGACAACGGCAACTATGTTCTCAACATTTATCCTGAAAATATGGAGATGAGTTACCTCCACTTGATTGACAACCTCACGGGAGTCGAAACTGACCTTTTGGAGAACCCGAACTACACATTTGATTCCAAGACGACTGACTACGCATCGAGATTCAGATTGGTTTATTCAGCCGATGGCAACAAGGAAAACTTCGAGAGTTTTGCTTATTGCAGCGGCAACACGCTCAAAATCAACAGCCAAGACAATGCCATCGTTCAAGTCATTGATATTTTGGGACATGTTCTTTCGAGCGAAACCATCAATGGCAATTGTGAAAAGGACATGAACCTCTGCCCAGGTGTCTACATTCTTCGTTTGGTCAGCAACAACAGTGTGAAGACCCAGAAAATTGTCATCGAATAACATTCCCGACATAAAGGAATAGAAAAAGCCGCTGATTTTCAGCGGCTTTTTTGTTGTGGGAACTGTTGGACTCGAACCAACGACCCCCGCCTTGTAAGGGCGATGCTCTGAACCAACTGAGCTAAGCTCCCTCGCTTTCGGGCTGCAAAAATAGGAAATCTTTCGATTCAACGAAATCAATTTTTACGCTTTTTTTGTCCTGAGTAACATTTTTTTCAAAGTTTTTCCTATTTTTGTACGATACAACAAACGAAACAGCGAAACATTGGATAAAATGAAAAAGCTCAATTTCAGTAAGTTAAGAAAATATTTGCCGTTTATTTTGGTATTGCTGGCCATCGCCTGCTGCTTCCCTGCCATCGCCGATGTGGGCAACCAAAACCGCTATGACACGGGCAGCAACGGTGGCGGCGACTTCGACTTGGGCGTGCTCATCGGCTGGCTCATCAACTTGTTCATCCAAAGTCCCGTCTTGGGCTTGATTGCGGTGGTCGTCATCATCATTGCCTATCGCATAATGAAGAAAAAGTCGAAAGACACGGACTATATCAACAAAAATGTGAACAACCAAGCCAATTCGGAGGTCACGATGGACTATAGCGGCGTGGTGTCCGAGGAAATCCGTGCCATCGACCCCGATTTTTCGTCCGACAAGTTCATCGGCTTTGCCCGTGAGGTGTTTATGACCATCCAACAGGCTTGGACCGCCAAAGACTGGAAGCCCATCCGCCCGTTTGAGAGCGAGGCTTTGTTCAACCAACACAAGCAGCAATTGGACGAGTACATCCGCCTCGGCAAGACCAATGTGGTGGAGAAAATCGCCATCAAGCACTGCTCGCTACATGCATTCAAGCAAGACGGCGACAAGGAAGTGCTGACCGTTTGGCTCAACGCCGTGATGCGCGACTATGTCATCGACGACAAGACCAAAAAGGTGCTCGAAAGCGACCCCAACCGCGACTGGTACATGAAATACGAGATGGTCTTCAACCGCAAGGCTGGCCTCAAGACCGACCCAGGCAAGAAAGGCAATACCATCACCAATTGCCCCAACTGCGGCGCACCGACCGAAATCACCTCATCGGGACAATGCGCCTATTGCGGCAGCGTCATCACCAACGGCGAACACGATTGGGTGTTGACCGACATTCATTCGCGGAACTAATGTACGGCTGCCACAATGTAACTGCCCTACAACAAAAACGATTAAACAATTAAACAATAAACAATTAAACATAACACAATGGGACTCATCAAAGCAATCGTAGGCTCCATCGGCGGCACGCTCAGCGACCAATGGTTGGACCTCATCAAATGTGACAACATGGACATGGATACCCTGATGGTGAAACAAACCACCAAATCGGGGCAAATTTCCAAAAACAGCCGTGTCATCGTGGCTCCCGGGCAGGTGGCCGTCATTTACGACAGCGGCGTAGTCCTCGATGCCACCGCCGAGGAAGGCATTTACACCTTCGACAAATCCTCGTCGCCCTCATTCTTCGCGGGCGAGTTTGGCCCAGTCTTCAAAGAAATGTGGCAACGTTTCACCTACGGCGGCACACCCGCAAAGGAACAAGCCGTGTTCTACTTCAACACCAAGGAAATCCTTGACAACAAGTTCGGTACGGCCACACCCATCCCCTTCCAAGACTGGTCGCACGCCATCCCAAACCAGATGACCAACTCGCTGATGCCGATGGGCGTCAACGTGCGCTGCTACGGCAAATACACCTTCCGCTTGGACGACATGGGCGTTTTCATGCGCAACCATGCAGGCACGGCCAACATCATCCGCAAAGGCGACATCACCGAACAAATGCGTAGTGAAGTGATGGCCGCTTTCCAGAACATCCTTAACGAGATGGGCAACAGCAACCACCGTGTTCCTGTGCTCGAACTGCCGAGTTACACCGACGAAATCAAAAAAACCATGGACGAGAAGGTGTTCGACGAACCCATCCGCGCCCGTGGTGTGCGTTTGGTCAGTTTCACCATCGAATCCGTTTCGCTCGACGATGCCAGCCAGAAGAAAATCGACCGCTACGAATACAGCACCAACAGCATGATGCAACAAGGCAAAATCATTGACGTGATGGAGACCGCTGCCGGCAACGAAAACGGTGCAGTGGGCGGCTTCATGGGCGTAGGCATGGCCAACATGGGCAGTGGCGGAATGACCGGCGGTGCCATGCAAAACGCTTGGAACGGGCAAGGCGGACAAACCACATACGATCCTTACAATCAGCAGCCAAAAGCCCAAAACCAAGGCGTTGCCTGCCCGAACTGCGGCACAATGATTACTGGCAAGTTCTGCCCCGAATGTGGCACACCCGCTCCGACACCCAAGGCCACAATGAAATGCCCGAAGTGCGGCACCGAAAGCACAGGGAAGTTCTGCCCCGAATGTGGCACGCCTTTGGCAGCCGTAGGCCCGAAAAAGTGCCCAAAATGCGGTACCGAAGTGACCGGAAAGTTCTGCCCTGAATGTGGTACGCCAGTGTAACAAAAAACATAGAGGCGATGATTACACCGCCTCTACAATGTTGAACGCGAGCGAATAACGGGGTTCGAACCCGCGACCCTCAGCTTGGGAAGCTGATGCTCTACCAACTGAGCTACATTCGCGTTTGAGGCTGCAAAAATACACATTTTTATCATGCAAAGAATTATTTTTGTCAAAATCTTTAATTTGAAATCTGAAATCTTGAAATCCTAAAACTATGCCCATTACCGAAAAAGACGAAAGAATCATCCACGACAGTTTCCACCCAAAGTCATGGAACGACATCAAGAGCCACGACTCGTGGTCAGTGTTCAAAATCATGTCAGAGTTTGTGACTGGCATGGAAAAGCTGGCCAAAAACGGTCCTTGCGTGGCTATTTTTGGCTCGGCACGCACCCAGCCCGGCGACAAATACTACGAAATGGCGGTTGAAATCGCCGAGAAATTAGCCGACTACGGTTTCGGCACCATCACGGGCGGCGGCCCTGGCATCATGGAAGCCGGCAACAAAGGCGCACAGCAAGGCGGAGCACAAAGCATCGGCCTGAACATCAATCTGCCTTTCGAGCAGCATTTCAACCCCTACATCGACCACGACAAGAACATCGAATTCGAGTATTTCTTTGTCCGCAAGACCATCTTCATGCGTTATGCGCAAGGTTTCATCGCCATGCCCGGCGGCTTCGGCACCTTAGACGAACTCTCGGAGGCCATCACGCTCATCCAAACCAACAAAATGGTGGAATTCCCCGTCGTGTTGGTCGGGAGCGAGTATTGGGAAGGCCTCATCGACTGGTTCAGAAAAACTTTGCTCGCAAACAACATGATCAGCGAAGAGGACTTTGAGATTTTCCACGTCGTCGATACCGCCGACGAAGCCGTGAAAATCATCAAGGACTTCTACAGGAAATACGCCATCAAGCCGAACTTCTGATGATGCGACGCTATATTGAAGTTCCGCTGCAACTGCTTGACATTGAGGGAGAAGGCTTCCATATCATGGTTCAGGGAATGATTCATGGTAAGGAAGCCCGCTTCCTCATCGACACGGGTGCCTCGCGCTCCGTTTTCGACCCAAAGACCATCTCCACCTTCATCGACGACCTTGTTTTTGAGAAAAAAGAAGGCATGACCGCCGGCGTGGGCAGCACCAACTTGGAGAGCGCGACCTTCAAGATCGATGCTTTCTCGATAGGCGACTTGGAAATCAATGATTATGAGGCTGTTGCCTTGGATTTGGAGAACATCCATGAGATGTACGGCAAACTCCATCTGCCCCACATTGATGGCATCATCGGCGGGGATTTGCTGAGACGGTATAGGGCGGTTATTAATTATAGGTGTAAGAAAATGAGGCTCACTCCTCTTTCATAAGGATTTCTTCCTCGAAAGCCTCTTTCTCCTTGACATACCTCGCATCCAAGCAAAGGCGGAACCCGCCGAAAGAGTTTTTCAAGTCAGGCAGGCGTTTGCCACGCCACGACACTCGGCATGAGGTTTTGGGCAACTGCCATGCGCCGCCACGAATGCAGTACATTTGGCCGTCTTTGCCCAAAGTGGCGTTGCGTTCCCTGTCATAATAATGGTACCTCGTCGAGCACCATTCCCACACATTGCCAGACATGTCATAAATACCTAACTCATTGGGTGTGCGCTTCTTGACCTTTTTGGTCTTGGAGGCGTTGCCATTATGCCAAGCCACGCGGTCCACCTCTTTGCCACCGCTGTAAACATAGCCTCGCGAGTTTTTTCCGCCACGAGCCGCATATTCCCATTCCTCCTCAGTGGGCAGGCGGAAGTGCATCCCCGAGATGCTGTCGATGCGCCTCAGAAACTCCTGCACCTCAAAATAATCGACATTGGTCACAGGGCGTTTCGGACACTTGTACTTGCTTGGATTATAGCCCATTACGGCTTTCCAAAGTTTTTGTGTCACCTCGGTTTGCCCGATGTAAAAATCCTCGTGCATCGTCACATAATGCACGGGCAACTCGTCCGTTTGCGAATAGCGGTCGTAATTGAACTCGGTGGTGTCCTTGTGCTGGGCACCCATCCAAAAGCCACCCTTCTCAACTCGTATCATATTGAAAGACACTTTGTTGACACGATAGGAAGTCGGCGCGGGAAGGGTGTCTTGAGCAAAAAGCATGGTTTGCACGAAAATCAGCAAACCGAAAAACAGGGAGATTTTCTTCATTTTGATTCAATTTGAAGGCAAAAGTAGCAATTTTGCGTCAAAATACGCTATCTTTGCGCAAAATTAAACACAATGCCAAGAATACTCATCATCGACGACGAGGCTCCCATCCGCCGCGTGTTGCGCGACATCCTCGAAAACGAAAGTTACCAAGTGGACGATGCCGCAACAGGCATAGAAGCACTGCAACATATTAAGGAACAAGACTTTGACGCAATTTTCTGCGACATAAAAATGCCCGAAATGGACGGCATTGAGGTGCTTGAAGCCATCAGAAAAGAGTCGGATGTGCCGGTCATCATGCTTTCGGGCCACGGCACCATCGAAACGGCGGTCGAGGCCATCAAGAAAGGCGCTTTCGACTTCATCCCCAAGCCCCCCGACCTCAACCGACTGCTCATCACCTTGCGCAACGCCTTGGACAAGAAGAACTTGGCCACCGAAAACAAGGTGCTGAAAAAAGCCGTGAAAATCCAGCACCAAATGATTGGCGAATCAGAGCCGATGATGGCGGTGAAAGACATGATTGAAAAGGTCGCGCCCACCAATGCGCGTGTACTCATCACGGGAGAGAACGGCACGGGCAAGGAACTCGTCGCCCGACAACTGCACGACCTCAGCGCAAGAAGCAGCGGCCCGTTCATCGAAGTGAACTGCGCCGCCAT
>CACXQO010000069.1 GCA_902769815.1 uncultured Bacteroidia bacterium
ATTATCTACGAAGGCCGTAAGTTCAAGACTTACAGGGGTATGGGTTCGCTGGAAGCTATGCAACAAGGCTCGAAGGACCGCTATTTCCAAGACAACGTGGAAGATGCGAAGAAACTTGTTCCCGAAGGCATTGCAGGGCGTGTTCCCTACAAAGGCACTCTGTCCGAAGTCGTTTATCAGATGGTTGGCGGCTTGCGCTCGGGCATGGGCTACACTGGCTCGCACACCATTGAGGAACTCAAGAAGGCCAAGTTCATCCGCATCACCAATTCAGGCATCCTCGAAAGCCATCCGCATGACGTGACCATTACCCAAGAGGCACCTAATTATAGCAAGAGAAGTTGACATGAAAGCATCAATTACTTTTCCCGAACTACAGTCGATACTGCAAGAAAAGACTAACCAACAGATTTCATTTTCTACCGTGGATTCAAAGACCGTCCGCGTGACCTATCCGCTTAATTTGGGTTTCGTCAAGAAGGACATCTCAGCCAACCTCACCATTATCGAATTGATTGGCAGCGACTTATTGGTAAGCATCGACGCGGGCTTCGGCACCGACACCATGCTCAACACAGTACTCGGTCTGCTGAAAAACAAGATTCCCGAAGGCCTGATTGAGAAGCGTCCCGACAAGCGATTGATGCTCCATCTCGGCCAAATCGAGCAGGTGAAGACTGTTTTTGAGGCCATCCAAGTCAACGACATCAGCGTATTGGCCAACGGATTGGAAGTGGACGGCGGATTGAAATAAAATCCACCGTTTTGCGTTATTGGAATAATGAACAAACAACTAATATCAAGAATGAAAAACCGTAACTTTTTGAAAATGTTTGTGTTGGCATCACTTATCATGCCAGCCTTTTTCGCCCAGGCACAGTCGAAAACCGACAAGGAAGTGCTGATGACCATCGGCAATCAGAGCATCACCGTGAAGGATTTCACCGATGTTTACTACAAGAACAACCTCAAGAGCGATGTCATTGAGAAGAAGTCTGTCGACGACTATCTCGAACTTTTCACCACCTTCCGCATGAAGGTGATGGAGGCCGAGCGGCTGCAATTGGACACCAGCGCGAAGTTCAAGAAGGAACTGGCCGGCTACCGCAAGCAATTGGCCAAGCCTTTCATGAGTAGCGACGACATCACCGACGAACTGATTGAAGAGGCTTATCAGCGCAAACTCAAGGACATACGCGCCTCGCACATCCTCATACGCTGCGACAAGAATGCCCTGCCGTCGGACACCCTGAAGGCCTACAACAAAGCTATGGACATCCGCAAGAAAGCCCTTGCCAAAGGCGCGGACTTCGGCGCATTGGCCGACCAATATTCCGACGACCCCTCGGCCAAAGGCATGAAAGCCACCGACCAAAACCCCGCCCGCCCGGGCAACCACGGCGACCTCGGCTATTTCACCGTTTTCGACATGGTATATCCTTTTGAGACAGGAGCCTACAACACCAAGGAAGGCGAAATCTCCATGCCAGTGCGCAGCGATTTCGGCTACCACCTCATCAAGGTCGTCAGCATCACCGATGCCCTCGGAAGCATCCAAGCCGCGCACATCTTCCTGCAACTGCCCTTCGACGCGCCCGCCGAAGATGTAGCCGCCACGAAGCAGAAGGCCGATAACATTTATAAAGAACTGATGGCCCAAAACGGCAAGAACTGGAACGAAATGGTGAAGCAATACACCGACGACAAAGGCACTGTAGCCCGCAACGGTGCATTGAGCAACTTCACCGTCAGCCGCATCGTGCCCGAGTTCATCGAGGCTTGCAAATCATTGGAAATCAATGAAATCTCAAAACCAATTCGCACCAATTACGGTTTCCACATCATCAAACTGCTGGGCAAGTCGGGCGTAAGTTCGTTTGAAAAGGAAAGCAAGGCCCTGAGCGAGCGCATCGAGAAGGACCAACGCTCGAAGAAATCGGAAGAGGTAGTGCTCAAGCAGGTGAAAGCCGAATATAAGTTCAAGCAGAACGACAAGAACCTTGAAACCTTCCTTGCCACCATCGACAGCAGCATCCTCCGCAACGCCTACGAACCCGCCGCCGAAGTCGACATGAACGCCACCCTGTTCAGCATGGAAGGCCATCCCACCACGGTGGGCGACTTTGTGACCTACATCAAGGCCAACATGACCACACAAAAATACGTCACGCCAGCCACCTACGGCTACCAATTGTATGAGAACTTCCGTAACGAAACCGTGATGAACTACGCCGACGCCCATCTGGAGGACAAATATCCCGAGTTCAAGGCTTTGGTTCAGGAATACAAGGACGGCATCCTGCTCTTCGACCTCATGGACCGCGAAGTGTGGAACAAGGCCGTGAAAGACACCGTCGGCCTCGCCGAGTTCCACAAGCGCAACGCCTCCAAATACATGTGGGGCGACCGCGCCTATGCCACCATCATCACCGTGACGCGCCCCGAGGCACTGCCCAAAGTGAAGGCTTTGCTCGACAAGGGCGTTGAACTCGACAGCCTCAGAAACGCCATCCAGCGCGACTCCATCACCAATGCCATCGTGCGCAAGGGTTACTACCAAAAGGGTGACAACCAATTTGTTGACCAAACCGAATGGAAGGTCGGGGTGAGAAACGAAATCCCTTCTACCGTCGACCAATCTACAGTCATCGTGTGCATTCGTGAAGTGCGCAAGCCTGAGCAAAAGACACTCAAGGAAGCCCGTGGCCTCGTCACCTCCGACTATCAAGTGGAACTGGAACAAAATTGGGTGAAGACGCTGAAGGAAAAATATCCCGTAAAAATCAACGAGAGCGTGTTGGAAAAGGTCAGAAAGATGTATCAATGAACAAGTTGGTGGCTCTCATCGGTATCGTCTTCCTAATGCTGCTGGGCGGCTGCGACTACTTCCAGAAAAACTCGAAGGAAGTGGTGGTGGCCGAGTGCTACGGCAAATATCTCTATGAGTCGGATCTCGGGGGGATTGTACCCGAAAACACCCCCATCATGGACAGCATTCAGCGCGTGAGCAACTTCATCGACTCATGGATTAAGAGACAAGTGCTTGTGCATCAGGCCGAAATCAACCTCAACAAAGAAGAACTCGACCTGAAAAAACAACTGGAGGAATACCGAAACTCGTTGGTCATCTATGCCTACGAGAGCCAACTCATCAACCAAAAGTTGGACACCGTCATCAGCGAAGACGAAATCGCCGACTATTACGAGCAGAACAAGGAGGATTTCCAACTGCGCAGCACGATGGTTCGCGTGGCTTACGTCATCCTCAAGGAGGACTGCAAACAAAAGGCCGATTTCAAGAAACTGCTGTCAGACCCCGACACTTTGTTGCTGCAAAACATTGACATTCAAGCCACTTACTATGCCGTAAAGAGTAATGTCGATGTGGACAAGTGGGTACGCCTCGACGAGTTGACCAACATCATCCCGATTGAAATCTTCAATGCCGAGAGTTTCCTGAAAAAGAAGAAGTTCGTTTGTTTCGACATGAACGAATACACCTACATGGTACGCTTCGTCGATTATCTCCTTGAAGAAAGCATCTCGCCGCTGGAAATGGTGAGCGACAACATCAAGAGCGTCATTCTGGCCCAACGCAAAGAAGCCCTGCTCGAAAAGATGAATGTCGCACTCTATGAAAAAGCGAGAAAGGAAAGGGCGTTTGAGGTGTATGTGGGTTCACCAACATTATACAAAGCCGACCAATAGAATGTCGTTTCTACAGGCTCAACGGCCACAGAGTCAACGACATATCGAATCTTTGAATTATGAATCTAAAATTTAAATCTTGGAATTTTGAATTGATGAAAAGAAACTGGATTATCATAGCACTATTGTTCTTGGCCTTGCCGACGATGGCGCAAAACCGTCAGCCCCAAGTCATTGACAAGGTGGTGGCCGTGGTCGGAAAGAACATCATCCTGCAATCCGACATCGAGAACCAATACATCCAATACCGCGTGCAAGGCATTGCCGAAGGCTCGGGAAAGGAAATCAGGAGTCGTATTCTGGAAGACCTGCTGCTGCAAAAGCTCATGCTCAACCAAGCCGAGATGGACAGCATCACCGTCACCGACGAGCAAGTGGAGGCAGAACTGAACCGCAGAATCCAATGGTTTGTCAGCCGCTTCGGGTCGAAAGAAAAGATGGAAGCCCAATTCGGCAAGAGCATGGCCGAAATTAAGGACGAAGTGCGGCAAGCCTCGAAAGACAACATGCTTCAAGAGCAGGTGCAAGCCAAAATCATGGAAAACGTGGTGGTGACGCCCAACGAAGTGAGAATCTTCTACAACGACATCCCGAAAGACAGCCTCCCGACCATCAGTCCCGAATATGAAATCGTGCAAATCGTGAAGCGTCCGCCCGTCAGCATCGACGAGAAACTTCAGGTGAAAGACCGCCTCTACCAAATCCGCAAGCGCATCCTTGAGGGCGAAAGCAGTTTCTCCACCATGGCCGTTCTCTATTCCGAAGACCCCGGCTCGGCGCGTCAGGGCGGCGAACTCGGACTCACGGAAAGAGGCGAATGGGCCACCGAATTTGAGAACGTGGCCTTCAACCTACGCGACGGCGAAATCTCTGACGTGGTGGAAACACAATTTGGTTTCCACATCATCCAACTCATCGAAAAACGAGACAACATGGTCAACTGCCGCCACATTTTGCTCACCGCGAAAGTGCCAATCGAATCGCTTGAAAAAGCCCAAAACCAGTTGGATTCGGTGGCACAACTCATCCGCAACGGCGACATGACCTTTGAGGAAGCCTGCAAGAAATTCAGCGACGACGACTCGAAGAGCAACGGCGGCTACCTCACCAACGCCGCCACAGGCAGCAACCGCCTCAGCCTACAAGACTTGCAGGAATTGGAGCAAAGCTACTCCGAATACAAGAACTTGGCCTTCGTCGTCAGTCGTCTCGAAGTCGGTGAGGTGAGCGACCCCTTGCCCATGACCACCAACGAGAACAACGACGCATTCCGCCTCGTCATGGTGAAAAGCAAGACCGAAGCCCACCAAGCCAACCTGAAGGACGACTACAACCTCATCCAGAGTTGGGCCTTGAACCATAAACGCCAGCAAGCCATCATAAAATGGGTGAAAGACAAGGCCGCCAAGGCCTACATCCGCCTTGACGACACATACAAAAACAACGACTTTTATTACGATTGGAACATTCAATAATGACAAACTACACTTCAGACGTCGACGGTGCCAAGGCATTGGTCGAGAAATATGAAACCCTCCGCAAGGAAATCGGAAAAGTGATCGTCGGACAGCATGACATCATCCACAACACCATCCTGTCCATCTTCTGCCAAGGCCATGTGCTGCTTGTGGGCGTGCCCGGATTGGCCAAAACCTTGTTGGTCAATACGATAGGAAAAGCCTTGGGCTTGAGTTTCAGCCGCATCCAATTTACCCCCGACCTGATGCCTTCCGACATCGTAGGAACTGAGATTCTGGACGAGTCGCGGCAGTTCAAGTTCATCAAAGGCCCCGTGTTCGCCAACATCGTCCTCGCTGACGAAATCAACCGCACACCGCCCAAGACGCAAGCCGCCCTTTTGGAAGCCATGCAGGAGAAGTGCATCACCGTTTCGGGCAAGACCTACAAGTTGCAGGAGCCGTTTTTCGTCCTCGCCACGCAAAACCCCATCGAGCAGGAAGGCACCTATCCCCTACCCGAGGCCCAGTTGGACCGTTTCATGTTCAACCTCTTGCTCGACTATCCATCCTATGAGGAGGAAATCGACATCGTGAAGAGCACCACTGTGGGCAAGGTTGCCGAGGTGAACCCCGTGCTCACACCCGAGGAAATCCTTTATTTCCAACAACTTGTGCGCCGCGTGCCCGTGCCCGACAATGTGTATGAATACGCAGTAAATCTGGTCGCGAAGACCCGTCCGCACACCGCGAAAGCCCACGATTGGGCCAACCGTTACTTGAGTTGGGGTGCCGGACCGCGTGCCTCGCAATACCTCATCATCGGTGCGAAAGCTAACGCCCTCTTGACAGGCAAATATTCCCCCGACATCGAGGACGTGCAGCGCGTGGCCGTCCCGATTTTGCGCCACCGCATCATCCGCAACTACACCGCCGAAGCCGAAGGCGTTACGATTGAGGCGATTATCGACACCTTGAAATAAGGTCATTCCTGACCACCTATGAACTTGAAACCCCAATAGGGATTTGCTACCATTTCGGGAATTGTTTCACCCGCCAAGCGCACTTTCAATCTCGCCGTCATCCGCGACGAGAACACGCCATAGCCGCCCGGGATGAGCGAGAACTCGTTGTCGCCCGGGTTGAAACCAAGGGATGCGTCATTATTGTAAATGTATTGCCGCAGATTCTCCCCTCCCGCCGCAATGGTGACCTCAACGGGGAAGTCGCTGATGTAGCGTTTCAGGCCGGCCACAGCCGTGTCGGCACCGAGAAACTCACGCAACTCGTTGTAAAAATCCGCAGGATGGTACGGGAAGATATAGGCATCGCCTTCGGTGTGGAGGAAGAAATAATCTTCTGTGAAGGTGCCGATTTTCCAAGTGAAGGAGCGCGACACCGAGTCATCGTCGGGTGTGCGCTGCTCAAAGAAAGTGAACGACATGCTGACATCGTAGAAGGTGGCAGCCTTAGCAGGTCGAAACAGGAACTGCCTTGGAGGTGCGCCAAAGTAGGTGTATTGCTTGGAGAAATTCACGGCCAGACTTTGCGGCCCAAATGCGCTGTTGCCTACCATGTCGGTCGTGGCGACCAAAGTGCGATGGGGCAAGACGACCTTCAATTCGTAAGCGTATTCCTTGCCCGATTGGTTCATATTCAACGGCTCAGTGGTGTAATACATTTTCTGGTCGGGCGAATAGAACGTGCCCTGCTGCTTGCCGTGGAGCGTGATGGTGTCGAGGATGATTTCGCGGACGCTATCGCCATTGCAATACTCAATGAGGCGAGCGTCCAGTTTGCCAGCGTAGTTGCTCGAATCGGGGTTGAGTGCCGACTGGTAAGCATCGCCCTGCACATAGAAGGCCCGAGTAATCTTGATGAAATTGGTGTCGGCGTTGGCATCGAGCAGGCCGTAGATGATGGGCATTTCCTTATACTCGGCGTAAAGGTCGACATCGGTCGAGCAGGAGAAAAACAATGTCACGAGGGGCAAGCAAAGCAGCAGTAAAGTTCTTTTCATCTTCTTAGACAATTTGATGATAACCGCTGCAAAAATACGGATTAAATTGTTTCAAACAAATTTTTTCCGTTTTATTTTTAATTTTTCTCTAATTATAGCAACACTGATTGCCATATATTGTATTTTTCCGTCAACACGAATTATCAGGAATGTACCAAGAATTTTCCATGAATTTTTGGTTCGTTGATTCGCTTTTCGGCAGGGGTTCACACCGCCTGCCTACTATGCTGTCACCTCTTTGGGGTTCCTTCGTACCGAAACAAAGTCCCGGAGGGATGGCATATCATTAAGCAGGCGACGTTAGTCCCTGCACAATCCAAAACGCTCACTCCTCATCCACCAAAAACACCGCCACTTGGCGGATGCCGCTGGCCCCGATGACCAAGGTCTGCTCAATGTCGGTGCTGCGGCTCGACCCCGTGATGATGGTCATTTGCGAAGGCCGGTTTTTGGCGTATTTTCTTTTCATGGTTTGGAACGCTGTCCTCATTCCCGGCACGATTTGCTCTGTAGTGGCATACACGAGGAGGATGTCGGGGATGGCATAGGCCTCGCGGGTCTTGGTGAGCGAATCGGAGAGGATGATGCTGCCCGTTTGCGCCACGAGGCACTCGCAACCCGTCAGGCTGACGAGTTTCTGCTTCGGCTCGCGTTCCTTGCTTTCCGTAAACGGGATGTTGTATCTACTGAGCAGGCTTTGCATTTCGGGTTGTGTACACCATAGCGACTCCCATCCGTTTTCTGACGCCAATTGCTTGAGACAATCGACAAATTCGGCCTCGCTCTCAAGGTAGATGAAAATGCCCCCGTGTTCCTTGAAATTTTGCACGAAAGTGATGGCCGTACCGTCCTCCTCCTTGATGGGTATCCACGTTTCGGTGCGCTGGTCGATGTCCTTGAACAAGGCCTCTTGCCGCTCAATGAGGGCGTTGCGCACCTTGGCGAGCATTTGTTCCTTAAGGGTGATGTCGTTGTTCTCTTCTTTATTGTCCCAAGTCATGGCCTTATGCGTTTTCGGGTTCGTTAACGGGTTCGTTCCCGGTCTGTTGTTCCGCCGCTTTCAGTGCAGCGTTCTTCAGTTTCTCATCGTCGGAGTTGCCCCACGGACGCTTGCCGAAGATGCGTTCCAAGTCTTCGCCGAAAATGACTTCCTCCTCGATGAGTTTGGTGGCCAATTGCGACAAACCGTCACGATGGGATGTCAAAATGGCAATGGCCTCTTGATAAGCCTTCTCGATGATTTTGCTCACCTGTTGGTCGATGGTTTCGGCAGTCTTTTCGCTGTAGGGTTTGGTCAGACTATAGTCCTGCTGACCCGTTGAGTCATAGTAACTTATGTTTCCGATTTCGTCGTCCAAGCCGTAATAAGTGACCATAGCAAAGGCTTGTTTGGTCACCTTTTCGAGATCGGAAAGGGCACCTGTCGAGATTTGGCCGAAGACAACCTGCTCGGCAGCACGACCGCCCAAGGTGGCAATCATCTCGTGATACATCTGCTCTTTGGTCGTAATTTGGCGTTCCTCAGGCAGATACCAAGCCGCACCGAGCGAATTGCCGCGTGGCACAATGGTCACTTTCACCAAAGGATGGGCGTATTGCAACAACCAACTCGTGGTGGCATGGCCTGCCTCGTGGAAGGCGATGACCTTCTTTTCCTCCGGCGTGATAATCTTGTTCTTCTTCTCCAAGCCCCCGATGATGCGGTCGACGGCATCCA
>CACXQO010000070.1 GCA_902769815.1 uncultured Bacteroidia bacterium
AGAAAAATCATAGGCAGAGGCGCTCATTGCCATTGCCATTAGAAGTAGTGTAGCAAATAACTTTTTCATGGTTGTAGATGTTTTTTGATTGTTGTCAATACTTTTTTTAATCTGTTCATGAACTTTCGCCTACATCGTTCTGATGTTTGCAATGCAAAAGTATAGCATTTCTCCAAAAGAAAAACAATTTGTCAAGCCCTTTTGGGGCCTTGTCTATCAATTCGCAAAGGTATGAAAAATTAAACAGTTGGATTTCAATTTGTTGCAAAAACGAAATCCAACCGTTGTCTATGGGGTTGTCTATGTTGTTACAGTTGATTCTTCAGCCAAAACCCGAAGAAACGGTCGTCAACACGATAGGAACCTTTCTCTGTCGTCACCAAATCCTTGTCCATCAGTTGGCGAATGGCCGATTGCACCGAACTTGCCGAGGTCAGGCCGTATTTCTTGATGAACGCCACCGACTGCGTTTGTTTGGCCTTGCCTTCGGCGGCAATGGCTTTCAGTGTCGAGCGTTGCCTTTCGCTCAACCCGTAATACATGGATTCAAAGACATCCTCATTGTCGGTGACTCGCTTTATCAACGCCTCATTAATTATGGTTGGTGAACATTTTTTGTCTGTCATGTAAAATGCCAAATATAGCACCGCCTGCATATACCAAGTGTGGCCTTCCAAGGTATCATACAGATTGTCAATATATTCTGGAGCGCACACTTTTCCAAAAATGGCGAACATTCGCACGGCAAACTCGACATATTTTTCCTTTGCGATAGGGGCGAGGCTCATCATGTTCGAACTGTTGTAGAAAGGCTTGGATGCCGAAGCAAACATGTTTTGGATGATATGCCGCTGACTGCCCGCAAAGATGAAAGTGGCATTGTTGCAATGCTGGATATAAGTGCGCAGCAGGGCCTCCACGTTCTTTTCCGGGTATTTTTCAATCTGCTGGAACTCGTCGATGGCCACCACGCAAGGCCGTTTGGCTTCCTCCAAATATTGGAAAATCTCTTCCAACGACTTTTGTGAATCCTTGATGTCGCCGAGGCCGAAAGAACCGTTCATCATCCCAGCCTCGTCAAAACCGATGGTGAATTGGATGGATTTCACCACTTTGACAAACATTTCCATCAATTGTTTGTCCTTGGTTTTCAAACTTCTGCAAATGCGGTTGCCCAACAGAAACACGAAATCGTTAAGGTTCATGGTGGAGTAGATGTCGAGGAAAAACGTGTGGTAATCGTTTTTGATGACCTCTTGGTTGAAGCAATGCTCGATGAGGCCTGTCTTGCCCATACGTCGCGGCGAGATGAGCACCGTGTGGCTGTGTCCCTGTATGTTTTGAACCAACTGTCGTGTTTCGTTTTCGCGGTCGCAAAAGTATTCGGGCGAAACATAACCCGATGTGATGAAAGGATTGTAAATCATGGCGTTCAAATTTTTCGGCAAAGATAATCATTTTATTGTTATCATGCTAAAAAAATGATAAAAATTTCATCATAAAAATAAAATGATACCATCGTTGTCTATGTGTTTCAGGGTTACTTCGCGATTTTTCCAGCCCATAATTGCTGCAAAAACCTTTGGGCTGGCCACACTTCCACCCCGTTAAACAGTCTTGGACGGGCATCCAACGAAACAATGATGAGCCGCGCCTCGGGATGCTCCTCCTTGAAGGCCTTCAGCCCATGCAAGTGCCGCGATTGCACTTCTTCGCACGATTTGATTTCGATGGCTGTTTCGGCATCGCCAAGCACGGCATCCACCTCGTAGCCTGATGTGGTGCGCCAGTAAGACAGTTTCTGCTCGCAGCCGTAATATTCCAAATAGGCAATGATTTCCTGGATGATCAGATGCTCCAACGCATGGCCGAAGTCAATGGAGCCGGGGCGCAGGCTTTTTCTTCCCGTCAGGCAATTGACCACGCCAATGTCGAACAGGTAGCATTTTGGTGTTTGGATGAGCCGGCGTTTCTTTGCTTTGGTGTAGGCAGGTATGCTGTAGGCTAACAGTGTGTCATACAATATGTTGAAGTATTCTTTCACGGTGGGTGCACTCACACCGCAGTCGGAGGCAATGTTTTGGTAATTGATCATTTCGCCGTCGGTGAGGGCGGCAATTTCCAAGAAACGCGAAAAACTGTTCAAGTTGCGGGTCAGGGCTTCGGCGTAAATCTCTTCCTTGAGATAGTCGCCAACATACGATTGCAGCCTTTTTTGAGGATTGGCCAAAGGATAAAACGGCGGTAGCATCCCATTATTGACAGCCTTAATCAAATCAAAATCAGGGATTTCTGCACTTACCAAAGGAAACAGCACGTTCCTGATGGCTCTGCCTCCAAGCAAATTGGCACCGCACCGTTTCAACTTTCGCGCACTTGAGCCGCAAAGGATGAAGCGTAAGTGCTTGTTCTCAATCAGCCAATGCACTTCGTCGAGAAGTTCGGGGATTTTTTGCACTTCGTCAATGATGACGAGGTCGGAATCCTTCGCCGTCAGTTCAAGTTCTTCCCTTAACAAGGCGGGGCGTTGGCTCAACTGCTTGTACAGGTCGGATTTCAGCAAATCGTAGAAATGAGCGTCAGGGAACAAGGTACGGAGCAAGGTGCTTTTTCCCGTTTGTCTGGCTCCCCAAAGAAACACGCTGCCTTCTTCCGAATCGACCAATTTCATCACCCTTGAATACATCTTTGTTCGTTTTTTATGTGTTTGTACTTTGTTTTATCCGTGATATTCCAAAGTCATACTTTAGATTATCCTGAATATTCCAAAATAGAACTTTAGATTATCAGATGCAAAAATACAATAATTCAATGAAATAACAATAAAAAATCTCCCAAAAGTAATTTTTGAGAGATTTTAAGATTGATTTTTGAAAGATTTGGCTACGCCGAATGCTTTGCATTTCTTGCCCTAAGGCAATCCCATTATCTCTTCGGCTTCAATTCGTCGAAAATCATCGTGCGCAGGTTATCTATCGGGACGCGCACCTGCTGCATCGTGTCGCGGTCGCGCACGGTGACGGTATTGTCGACCAAAGTGTCATTGTCGACCGTCACGCACATCGGCGTGCCGATGGCATCTTGTCTGCGGTAACGTTTGCCGATGGAGTCTTTCTCCTCGTATTGGCACATGAAGTCGGCCTTCAGCGAGTCGATGATTTCGCGGGCCTTTTCCGGCAGGCCGTCTTTCTTGACCAACGGCAGCACGGCGACCTTGTAAGGGGCGAGGATGGCCGGCAATTTCAGCACCACGCGCTCCGAGCCGTCTTCCAACTTCTCCTCGGTGAAGGCATTGCTGAACATGGCAAGGAACATGCGGTCGAGGCCGATGGAGGTCTCGATGACGTAAGGCGTGTAGCTCTCGTTAGTGTCGGGGTCGAAGTATTGGAGCTTCTTGCCTGAGTATTTGGCGTGGGCCGAGAGGTCGAAGTCGGTGCGGCTGTGGATGCCTTCGAGTTCCTTGAAACCGAAGGGGAAGTCAAACTCGATGTCGGTGGCGGCATTGGCGTAGTGAGCCAATTTCTCGTGGTCGTGGAAGCGGTATTTCTCTGCGGGCAAGCCTAACGAAAGGTGCCAGTTGAGGCGTTCTTGCTTCCAGTGCTGGAACCATTCGAGTTCCGTGCCGGGGCGGACGAAGAACTGCATCTCCATCTGCTCAAACTCCCTCATGCGGAAAATGAATTGGCGTGCCACAATCTCATTGCGGAAGGCTTTTCCAGTTTGGGCGATGCCAAACGGAATCTTCATGCGGCCGGTTTTCTGCACGTTGAGGTAGTTGACGAAGATGCCTTGAGCCGTTTCGGGGCGCAGGTAGATGGTGTCGGAGCCGTCAGCCACACTGCCCATCTTGGTCGCAAACATCAGGTTGAACTGGCGCACGTCGGTCCAGTTGCGGGTGCCGCTGATGGGGCAGACGATTTCGAGGTCAAGAATCAGTTGCTTGATGGCGTCAAGGTCGTTTTTCTCCATCGCACCATACAGGCGGTGGCTGATTTCCTCGATTTTGGCCTTGTGTTCGAGCACGCGCGGGTTGGTGGTCACGAATTGTTCTTCGTTGAAGGCATCGCCGAAGCGTTTGCGGGCTTTCTCCACCTCTTTATTGATCTTTTCCTCAATCTTGGCCATATAGTCCTCGACTAAGACATCGGCGCGGTAGCGTTTCTTCGAGTCGCGGTTGTCGATGAGGGGGTCGTTGAAAGCGTCCACGTGTCCCGAAGCCTTCCAAGTGGTGGGGTGCATGAAGATGGCCGCGTCGATTCCGACGATGTTCTCGTGCATCTGCACCATCGCCTTCCACCAGTATTCGCGGATGTTTTTCTTCAGTTCCACACCGTTTTGGCCATAGTCGTAAACGGCTGATAGTCCGTCATAAATCTCGCTCGAAGGGAAAATGAAACCGTATTCCTTCGCATGAGCGGTTATTTTTTTGAAAAAGTCTTCTTGATTCATAATTGATTGATTTTCTGTATTTTATTATAGTTGACTTGAAATGCCAAATTGGCATTTCAACTATTTCCATTTTGGAACTATTTGTACTTAAATTATCAGCATCGCGTCCCCGTATGTGAAGAAACGGTACTTCTCGGCGACGGCTTCCTTGTAGGCCTTCATCAGCACATCGTAGCCGGCAAAGGCGGCCACCTCCATCATCATCGGCGACTTGGGCAGGTGGAAGTTGGTAATCATGCAGTTGGCCACCGTGAAGTTGTAGGGCGGGAAGATGAATTTGTTCGTCCAGCCTTTGTAGGGCTTGATTTTTCCGCCGATGGTCATGGCTGTTTCGAGGGCTTTCAAAGAGGTTGTGCCCACTGCAAACACGTTGTTGTGGCGCTCGTTGGCCTCGTTGACCAAAGTGCAACATTCCTCGTCTATGTACATTTCCTCCGAGTCGGGCTTGTGTTTGGTGAGGTCTTCCACTTCGATGTCGCGGAAGTTGCCCATGCCGGGGTGCAGGGTCAGTTCGGCGAAGGAGGCACCAATGATTTCGAGGCGTTTCATCAGGATTTTGCTGAAGTGCATTCCAGCGGTTGGGGCCGAAACCGCGCCTTCCACCTTGGCGTAGATGGTTTGGAAGTCCTCGGCATCCTCGGGGCGTTCCTCGCGATTGAGTTCCTTCGGGATGGGCGTGTGGCCAAGCCCCGAAAGGGTTTTCTTGAACTCGTCGTAGGTGCCATCGTAAAGGAAACGTAGCGTGCGCCCACGCGAAGTGGTGTTATCAATGACCTCGGCCACCAACTCGTCGCCTTCGCCGAAATACAATTTGTTGCCGATGCGGATTTTGCGCGCTGGGTCGACGAGCACATCCCAAAGGCGGCTCTCGTGGTCCAATTCGCGGAGCAGCAGCACCTCAATCTTGGCGCCGGTCTTTTCCTTCTCGCCGTAGAGTTTGGCGGGGAACACCTTAGTATTATTAATGACGAACACATCGCCATCTTTCACGTAGTCCACCAAGTCCTTGAAGATACGGTGCTCAATCTTTCCGGTCTTGCGGTCGACGACCATCATTCGGGCCTCATCGCGGTTTTGCGTAGGCTGCAGCGCAATCAGTTCGCTGGGCAGGTTGAATTTAAACTGTGAGAGTTTCATTGTATGCTGTTTTTGTTGCTTTTCATCCAAAACAAACTACAAAGATACGACAAAAACGGAATTTTGTCAAGTAATTTTTGATAAAATGTTGATTTTCAGCCTTGTTTTTGCTGCTTTTCCTCTTGTTCCCTCTTCCACTCCTTAAATGCCTCTCCCGTTTCAACAATATGCTGCCTGAACTTCTCCAAAGGCCAAGCGTCCTCCACGCGGAAGTCGCCGATGCGGGTGCGACGTAGCGAGGTGAGGCAAGCACCGTTGCCCAAGGCCTTGCCGAAGTCGTTGGCGAGGCTGCGGATGTAGGTGCCTTTGCTGCAAGTGACCTCGAAGTCGAGTTCGGGGAAGCGGTCGAGGCTGATTTTGAAGTCGTCAATATGGATGTCGCGGGCTTTCAGCTCGATTTCCTCGTCGGAGCGGGCGTAGTCGAAGGCGCGTTTCCCCTTGATTTTGATGGCGGAATACTTCGGCGGGTATTGCTTGATGTCGCCGATGAACTGCACTCGTGCGGCTTCGATTTGTTCTGGCGTGATGCCGTCAGTAGGGAAGAAGGCATTAGGCTCGCTCTCCAAGTCGAAGGTCGGAGTGGTTTGTCCTAAAAGAATCGTTCCAGTGTAAGTCTTCACCTGCGCTTGGTAGGTGTCGATTTGCTTGGTCATCTTTCCAGTGCAGATGATGAGCAAGCCCGTCGCCAAAGGGTCCAAAGTGCCCGCATGGCCGACCTTCAGTTTGCGGATGCCATAGCAACGGTTGACCAACGACCGGATGAAGTTGACCGTGTCGAATGACGTCCAGTCCAAGGGCTTGTCGATGAGGATGACCTCGCCGCTTTCAAAGTCGAACATCAGGCGAAGATTATGGCGACGATGCCGACGATGGCGCAATACACGGCAAACCAAATCAGTTTGCCCTTCTTCACGATGTTGATCATCCACTTGCAGGCGATGCAGCCGAAGATGAACGCAGCCAAGAACCCGACGATGGCCGCCACGGGCGAAATGCCGCTCATGGCCTCGCTGAAACCGACCTCGAAGATGTCCTTGATGTCCAGAAGCGCCTCACCCAAGATGGGCGGAATGACCATCAGGAAGGAGAATTGGGCCAGTTTTTCCTTTTTGTTGCCGAGGAGCAAACCTGTGGCAATCGTTGAGCCTGAGCGCGACAAACCCGGCATGACGGCGCAGGCTTGGGCGATACCGATAATGAAAGCGTGTACAGGGCTGATGTTTTCCTTTTGGCGCGGCTTGGCAAAGTAGGAAAATGCTAATAATGAGGCCGTTACCAAGAGCATGATGCCCACGATGAGCAGACCTGAGCCGAAAACTTCCTCCACTTTGTCCTTGAGTAAGAAGCCCACCAATGCCACGGGAATCATGGAAATGAGGATGTTGATGGCGTATTTCGTGCCGCCGTTCAGGTTTTGGTAACCATTCCAAGATTGTTTGGTGAACAAATCCTTGAAAATCCACACGATTTCCTTCCAGAGGATGACCAAAGTGCTGAGCACGGTGGCCACATGGAGCAAGACCGTGAAAGTGAGGTTCGATTCGCCGTCTTCGAGACCAAAGAGTGCTTGACCGATGGCCAAATGGCCGCTGCTGCTGACGGGAAGGTATTCCGTCAAGCCTTGAATAATACCGAGTAATAATGCTTGTAACCAGTTCATTTGTTTTTCCCTTTCCAGAATATTGCGACGATTTCAACGACAAAGCCAGCCAAGACCAAAATCGGGGCAAGGGTAAGTCGTTGGAAGTTAAACATTTTCTCGTTGAACACATCAGGGTCGGTGGAGCCGCCGCCAATCATCAGGATGAACCCCAATGCGATGAAGGCGAGGCCGATGAGCACGATGATGTAGTTTTGTCTGCCAAAGGGCATGACTTTCTGGTCGTCAAGGTTTTCGACCGCTTCTTTCTTTGTTGTTTCTTTTGCCATGTTATGTTGTTTAATGGTTTATCGTTTGATTGTTCGGGCTCTTCGACAGGCTCAGAGGCCCTTAACTTTTATGCGTATAGTCGGTCGACATCGGCGTTGAGGTATTTCCGGAGGGCGAGTCGGGTGGAGAGTCCGCCGAGCAGGATGCCCAAAACGATGATGCCGGCAAAAATGCCGATGATGATGGTATAGTCTTGAATTAGTGTCAGTTCGGGAAGGCGTTTCATAAGTCCGTAAAGCAGCAAAGCCAAGAAAATGTCGGCCAACAAAGCCCCAAAGAAGCCCTGCGAAATGCCGCTCTTGATGAAAGGCCGGCGGATGAACGCTGGCGTGGCTCCCACCAACTGCATACTGCGCACAAGGAAACGCTTCGAGTAAATCGAGAGCCGTATCGTGTTGCGTATCAATGTGATGGCGATGATGAGCATGATGAGGCTGGCAACCATAAGGGCGAGTCCTATGCGACTGACATTCTGATTAATCAGGTTGACGAGCGATTTTTGGTAGTAAACCTCCTTGATGTCCTTGTTTTTCAGCAGTTGGGCTTGGATGACGCTGAGGCTGTCGCTGTTAGCGTAGGCTGCGTTGAAGCGCACATCGAGGGAAGGAAGGAGCGGGTTTTCCTCATTGCCGAGCCATTGCAGGAAGTCTTCGCCGAGGTCTTCGCTCAGGCGGCGGATAGCCTCCTCCTTGGTGATGTATTCGGTGGATTTCACGGCAGGCATGGCATCGAGTTCCTGTTGCAGTTGCAGAATCTTGGCTTCCTTTACGTTGCTGTTCATCACGATTTCGAAGCCGATGTTTTCCTTGAGGTGGTTGGAGAGTATCTGCGCGTGCATCATCAGCAGGGCAAACACGCCTAACAGAAAGAGTACCAGTGTGATACTCATCAGCGACATAAAATAGGACCCTGCCACGCGGCCTTTGCTTGAACTCTTCTCGGACATTTTCTTGCTTCGTTTTTCGCAACAACGATATTTAAAACGGCAAAGATAAGGGAAATATTTCAATCCTACTTTTTGCTTTCGTTTTTTTCACTATTTTTGTGCTTTCAATCTATAATACCATGCAAGTACTGAAATCCAACATACGCACCGACTCAGAGGAGTTCAAGCAGAACGAGAAGAACATGCTCGCGCTGATGGCGCAATACCGCGAGGCGATGTCGGCCTCGATGCAAGGCGGCGGCGAATCGGCTGTGGCCAAGCACAAGAAACGCAACAAGCTCCTTGCCCGCGAGCGCATCGACCTCCTCATCGACCCGAACACGCCGTTCCTCGAACTTTCGCCGATGGCGGCCTACGACACCTATAACAATGACTTCCCCTCGGCGGGCATCATCACCGGAATCGGGGTGATTCAAGGC
>CACXQO010000071.1 GCA_902769815.1 uncultured Bacteroidia bacterium
TCGGCCAACATGCACTTGGCTTCGTTGGTCGGGACGAGGGTGGTTTCCATTTGGGGCGGAACGCATCCCTTCGCCGGATTCTTGGGCTGGAACCAAAAACCAGCCGATTGCATCCAACTCGATTTGCCCTGCCGGCCTTGCTCTGTTTATGGGAACAAGCCTTGCCTTAGAGGCGATTATGCCTGCTTGAACGGCATTGCGCCTAAACAAATCATTGAGAAACTTTGATTTCCTTTTCCAAGTCTGGCATCAGGCGTCGGACGACTTTCCTGTCATAGAAAAAGCGTCCGGCAATGACGCGCACAACCGTATAGGCCGGAATGGCGGCCAACATGCCAAGTATGCCACCTATGTGTCCGGCCATAAGCATTACAATGAAAATCTCAAGCGGAGTAGACTGGATACTGGTGGAATAAATGACTGGTTGCAGGACGAAATTGTCGACAAGTTGCACTCCGAGCATAATAGCCAACACAATGAGGGCAAAAATCCAAATGTTGACATCCAATCCTACGCCGGCACCGTATTTGAGCACCATGCAAAGCAACACGCCCAGCACCTCACCGATGATGGGTCCCACATACGGGATAATGTTGAGTATTCCCGCAATGAATGCAATGCCCAAAGCATAGGTGAGGCCAATGCGGGCGATGAGCCACAGCCCAATGAAATTGAGGAACGCGACACAAAGCATTTCCAACAGAAGGCCAACGAAATAGCGCGACAACAGATGTTCAATGTCACTAATGGACTCAGCAACAGAGTTTTCGATGCGGTCGGGGACAACGGCGGCAATAATTTTTGAGAACAGGTTTTCGTCCTTGACGAAGAAAAAGGAGATGAACACCACAGCGAAAATGCCCACCGCCAAATCAATCACTACGGAAGCCACCGAGCCAAGAAGTCCAGTAATGGAAAAGTTGGAAACAACCCCCTTCAAGTAGTCGAGCACTACGCCGATGGCATCGTAATCCGCCCCCAAACTGGGGAACAGGCCCACGACCCAACCATTGACGGTATCGACAAGATTTCCGTCCAAAAGGTTCATATCGCTAAAGAAGGAAGCCTCCTTGATGATATTGATTACCACAGGAATCATCTGTGTGACCACCAAAATGAGGCCTGCAATCACCACAAAGATGGACAAAATGGCCAAAAGCCATTCCGGGACTTTCCTCCCCATAATGCGAATTTTGCGCATCAAGCGCATCAGCGGCTGGCTGACGAGCGACACCACAAATGCCAAAATTACATAAAGCAGCATACTGCGGAAGTACCAACACAGCACGCACACAATGGCAAGGATTCCTATGAAAATCAGGTATCCAGCCAGTTTTTCAAGTTTGCTTTGGTTTTCCATAGTCAACGAACCATCAATATAAGGCACAAAAGTAGGCAAAAACTCTTTTGGTAGAAGAAAAAGTTTTGGATTTTCATGGCATTTTGCCTCATGGCTTTCGCAATAATCCACGCCGTCAGCCGTTTGGTCAGAAAACATCTTCTAATATAGATAAGATGTGGCGAAGAAAGACCGCGAAAATTGTGTCCTTCTACTATCCCAAAGCCATCCTCGACCTCGCCACAGGCACGGCGGACTTGGCCATTGCCCTTGCGAAACGTAATCCGCAAGCGCATATTATCGGAATGGACATTTCCGAAAAAATGTTGGAGATTGGGATGGAGAAAGTCAGGAAGAAAGGTCTTGAAAGCCAAATCGAGCTGCGTTTGGGCGACGCGGCTGCCTTGCCTTTCGAGGACAACAGTTTCGATGCCGTCACGGTGGCCTTCGGGGTGAGGAATTTCGAGAACTTGAAGCAAGGCCTTTCCGAAATCCATCGTGTGCTGAAACCCAATGGACTGGCTTTCATCTTGGAGTTCTCGATGCCTGAAAAATTTCCTGTCAAGCAAGTTTATACACTGTATTTCAAGCATATACTTCCAAAAATCGGGAAATGGGTCTCGAAAGACGCGAGTGCCTACAGCTACCTGCCTGAATCGGTGGAGCGGTTTCCCAAACCCTTGGATTTTCTTCGCTTGCTCTCCTCGGCCGGTTTGACTGAAGGCACCATGCGGCACTTCGGCCACGGCATCGCCACGCTTTATTCGGTAATAAAAAGTAAATGAATTGTTTTTTTCCCTACTTTTGCGCGGAAAAACTGAAACAACGTGAAAAAGAGATACTTAACCATCATCATCGCGGTTTTGGCCATCGTTGTGCCGCTCTTCGCTGAGAACGAGCCTGTCGAAACCCTCAACGAAAGGCTTCAAGTCCTGAGGAATAACCTACGACGCGAATACCTCCAAATGTCGCTAACAAAGGACAAAATCACAAGCAATTACGACTTTCAGCACCAAAGGATGGTGGACATCATGAAAGAGTGCAACGAGCTTTCGCTGCGCCTCTATTCGCAGAAACAGGAATACACGCTCGACCTCTGTTTCGCCTTGGAGAAGGTCAAGAATGAGTTTGAAGAATTTACCAAGGACAAGACGCCTTACGACCGCATCATGATAAACTTGGACATCGAGATCGACCGCTACGCCCGCCTCGTCGAGTCGCTGCGTCGGCTTCCCCCTGAGATTGCGAAAGTCAAGAACCTGCCCGACAGCCTCGCATTCTACAACGACACCTTGCACCAGCACCTCAAACTCAACAGAGACAACCGCATCGACCTCATTGCCGAGGCACGAAACACAACCGACTCCATCGCGAGGGTCTTTGTCCTCGACAAGAAAGGCGAGCGCGACCGCGACACTTGCCTCTATTTTGCCACCGAACTGCTCAAGATGTATGCCGAAAGCCGAACTGTTATCATGGCCGACAGCATCCACTATGAGGAAGTCTACCTGCGCCTGAAGGAATCCTACGACTACGCCCAGAAATACTACAAACTGCTGCAAACCCGCATCTTCATTGAAGGGCAAACCCCTTGGCCCGTCATCCTTTCCGACCCGAAACAGTATTGGAATGAGGCCGTTAACGACATAAAAAACAAATATGTCCTTTATGAGGACACCTTTGCGAGCCAAGACTCCTTGACCGTTGCCATTGCCCCAAAAGTCACTGACAGTCTTTCCATCGCCGACGTGTTGCCCATACCCCTATCTGAAGAAGATTCCACTCTGACCGCCTCGACCGACACAACAAGCACCATTGCGGACCCTTTGGACGAAGTTGAAGAAGAGGATTCGTTGGAAAATGCCGATTGGGAGTATTTGGCTTTGCTTCTTGTCATTGTCTTCATGCTTGTAGGGTTGATGTTTGCTTGGCTCATAGCCACGCTTGTTCTCTTGCCCATCTTCCTTTTCGTCAAACCCGTCAAGAAAGCCGTCGCCAAACAACAGCGACGTTATCTGACCCTGCTGGCTGGCATCCTGCTTTTTGTCATCTTCAACAACTCCTCCAATTTTGTCGAAAACGACTTGTACGAGAAGGCCATCAGGCTCACCAACACCTTCATGTGGTTGCTCGCCGCCATCATAGCCGCATTGCTCATCAGGCTGAAGCCAGAGCAACTCAAAAACAGTGTGAGGCTCTATCTTCCGACCATCCTCATGGCCATTGGAGTCATCGGCTGCCGCTCCATCTTCTTGCCCAATACGATGCTGAACTTCCTCTTCCCTCCCCTGCTGATTGTCTTTTTCATCTGGCAACTTTTGGCCTGCCTCAAGCATGGCAAACTTGCCGAAAAGAGCGACCGCATCATGGGACGGGCTTCGCTTTCAGCCACGGGCTTGGCACTCCTGTTGGCCATTGCAGGCTACATCTTTGCCGCCTTGCTCATCCTCGTCTGGTGGTATTTCCAGTTGGCCGCCATCCACACCATGACCACCATCTGGCACCTCATCAGCCGCTATAAGGAAAAACGGATGAAACGCCGCATCAACCATTACCGCGAGCATATCACCTACGTAAGCGGATCCGACAAAGAGGCCTTGCTTTTCGGTGCCACTTGGTTCTACGACCTCATTAAGGAAGTGGTGCTTCCCGTGCTTGCGCTGATGTCGGTCCCGTTCTGTTTCCATCTCGGCCTTGACATCTTCGATTTCGACGACCTTTACCATACCTTATACCACAAGCCTTTCCTCCTTCTCACCAATTCGCAAGGCGTTGAAACCTTCAGGCTTTCCTTCTATGGCGTCATCCTTTTGTCATGCCTCGTGTTCGTTTTCCGCTATGCGAACAAAGCCATCCACTACCTCTGGCGGCAAGGCCGTTATTCTGCGTTTCTCCGCAAAAACAACCACAAGAGCATCCGTAAGAACGAAATCAACCTCTCGCTGGGCGACAGCATTATCAGCGTAATGGTTTGGATGATTTACGCCATCGTTGTCATCATCACAATGCACATTCCGACGGGTTCGCTGAGCCTTGTGGCTGGCGGTTTCTCGGCTGGTGTCGGTTTGGCCCTCAAGGACATCATCAACAACTTCATCTACGGCATCCAACTTATGACGGGCCGCCTGAAAATCGGCGACTGGATTGAGTGTGACGGCGTGCGCGGAACGGTCACCGACATCAGTTACCAAAGCACCCAAGTGGAAACCATCAACGGCACGACGGTATCGTTCCTCAACGCTGCACTTTTCGCAAAGAACTTCACCAACCTGACCAAGAGCAACTCCTACGAATTCCTCAAGATAACAGTGAGCGTGGCCTACGGCACCGACATCCAGCGCGTGCGTGAAATCATTTTGGAGGCCATGCAGGTGCTGCGCACCAAGGATGCCTACGGGCGCGATATGGTGGAGCCGAAGAAAGGCATTTATGTGGTATTCGGCGAGTTTGGCGACAGCGGCGTCGAAATCAGTGTGAAGCAATTCGTCCTTGCGGCGGAGCGCATCGGATACGCCGACCGCGCCAAGGAAGTGATTTACAACGCATTGAACGCCAATGGCATCACCATCCCATTCCCGCAGCGCGACATCCACATCATCACTGAGGAGGAATGATTTTTTGAAAAATTTCCGCAATAAAAGAGCATCTCTATCGTTATCCACAATAATCAAAACAGAATCACCTTGAAAAAAGCATTGAAAATATCCGCCATTGTGCTGTTGCTCACGGTTTTGGCCATTCCAGCACAAGCCCAAAGGAGGGTTATTCATTACCTTCCAAAATACGAACAGGAGCCCTATCATTTCGGTTTCTTGCTGGCCTACAACCAGATGAGTTACACCATAAAAACCGTTGCAAACTACCAGAACCTCCCTCAACCCGCCAACTCGTGGCCCAACGGAAACTACAGCATCTCCAACACTCAAAACATCTATGTCTACAATGTGGAAACGACGCAAACGCCAGGTTTCACCGTGGGCATCATCGGCAGCAAACTCCTTGGCCGCTATTTCGACCTGCGCTTTATCCCCTCGCTGAGTTTCAGTGAGCGTCGATTGCGCTACAACCTTGCCATTGAGGACATTAACGGCAATATGGAATATAAGGAATTCACCAAGTCGATAGGCACCACCTTCGTCGAGTTCCCACTCAACATCAAGTACCGCTCAAAACGCTACAACAACATCGGGGCCTATGTTTTTGGCGGCTTTAATCCCAAGCTCGACCTTGCCTCGCAAAAGGACAACAAAGAAACCGATGCCTACGGCAACGAATTCATCAACAACTTAGTCACGAAACGTTTCGACATCGCAGGCGAACTTGGCGCGGGCTTCGACATCTATAACCAATGGTTCAAAATGGGTATCGAGGTCAAGATGAGTTTCGGTCTTCTCGACATTGTGAAGAGTGAAGCCTTCATTTATACCGCCCCCATCGACCAACTTCGCAACAAATTGTTCCAAGTTTCGTTCCTATTCGAATAAATACGACAATACAAATAACTGATTATCAATTCATTGAAAATTTTTGAAATTTTTCTTATCGAAAATGTTGTAGGTAACGAAAAAATATCTAATTTTGCAGCGTCAAAAATGACACCCGAAGTGGTCTCTTCGTCTAGTCTGGTCAGGACGTCAGGTTTTCATCCTGGTAACTCGGGTTCAAATCCCGGAGAGACTACAAAAACAAAGAATCCCTATCTGAATATAAGCAGTTAGGGATTTTTTATTGCCATTTTGCCCCACATTTTGCGAAACCCTTTCGTTCAATCCTAAAAAAGGCCGTTCCCATTGAAAGGAACAGCCTTGTGCGTAGTGTGCTGCCGGTCCGTCACCAGAGGGAAACGCGACCGAATGAGCCAAGGTCAAGGCTGGCAGAGGGAACGCCTAACGCCTTGAACGCCCGCATGATGGTGGAGTAAGCGATGTTTCGCCCACTTTCCATCTTCGATACATACGATTTCTTCACACCCATACGCTCTCCGAGCTGCTCTTGGGTAAGTCCCTGTTTCTTGCGGGTTTCCTTGATGGCCTCGCCGATGAAGTATTCGTCCACTTCCTTTTTCAACCTGGCCTCGAACTCGTCCCTTTCTGGAGTGCCGATGGGACCAACAATTTCGTCAAGCACTTCTTCTTGTGTGTACAGTTTCATATCGCAGTTTGTTTATTTGTCCTCAAAATATTCCTTTCTAAGCATTTCCGCCTTATCAATTTCCCTTTTGGGGGTCTTGTCCGATTTCTTCACAAAGCCATGTGTAGCCACAATTAGCGTGTTTGTCCTTGTGTCCCAAAAGGAGAGCAATCT
This sequence comes from uncultured Bacteroidia bacterium, assembly GCA_902769815.1. Lineage (GTDB taxonomy): Bacteria > Bacteroidota > Bacteroidia > Bacteroidales > F082 > Limimorpha. The sequence goes on from CACXQO010000071.1 coordinate 6,644, forward strand.
GTAGCAGTTTCCGCAGTGGATTGTTCGGAACTCCCAAATGTTGGTGCCTGTGAGCTTCTTGAACACTTCGGTATCCTTGACTCCCAACTTCACTTTCTCAATGTTGTAAGTCAGTTTCTTGGATGCCGAGCTGTCAATTTCTTTCAAGAAATCAAGGGCTTCTTGCATATATGCAACCTTTATTGCCATTTTTTCAGTGTTTTCACGCTGCAAAGTTATGAAAAGTTTTCCGATAAGCAAACATTTTGCCGTTTTTTCACCACTTCTGCGAGAACTACACTACGCTAAAGAAAAGGTAGGCTGACCGCGAAATCTCTCAACAATTTCCTTCTTCCACCAATCCCGAAAACGAAAAGTCTTTCTCCACATGAGCTCCATCATTCACAAGTGCAAAACCACAAAAATTACACTACAGTTTTACAATTTGATGGAAAAACTTACCTTTGCAACTTAAATCCCAATGCGTTCAAAGCATTGTTTTGTCTAATTTGGATCGAATGAAACTTCAAGTCATCATCAGCAACCAATATAACCCCTTCCTCAATCGCGCCGTTGAGCAGTATCTCACTGACAATCAAGAGGAAAACACCATTACAATGTACCTTTGGAAGAACCAAAGGACGGTGGTCATCGGCTACAACCAGAACCCTTATTCGGAGTGCGACGTCCAACTATTGTTTGACGAAGGCGGCCACCTCATGCGGCGCGGCACGGGCGGCGGCGCGGTCTATCACGACTTGGGCAACATCAATTTCTCTTTTGTCGCCGACAAAAAGCTGTATGACGTGAAGAAGCAACTCTCCGTGATTCAGGACGCACTCCTCTCCTACGGCCTAACGACTGAGATTTCAGGCCGCAACGACCTCACTTGCGAAGGGCGCAAGTTCAGCGGCAACGCTTTCGCCAAAGGCAAACAAAACGACCTGCACCACGGCACCATCCTCATCAAGACCGACGGCGCGATGATGCAGCGTTACCTCTTAGTCGATAAGGCCAAGCTGATGAAAAACGGTGTGAAGAGCGTGGCCTCGCGCGTCATCAACTTGAGCGAGCTTGTCCCTGAACTCACTTCCGAAAACATCAAGCAGCCTTTGATTGCCTCGTTTGAAAAGGTTTACGGTGGCAAAACCAACATGCTCGACTTCGACACCTTAATTAATAATAAGGAAGTGCAAACCATTACGGCGGAAATCTCGTCGCACGAGTTCCTTTTCGGCCGTTGGGAGCAGTTCAAAACGACGAAAAAGGAACGTTTCCCATGGGGCGGTGTGGAGATTTCGCTTGAAATTGACGAGGCCAATGCCATCATCAAGTATGTTCAAATCGCCTCCGACAGCCTTGAACCTGAAACAATTACACTCGCAAAGAGGCTGCTTTGCGGATGCAGTACAAAAGCCATGCCCGAGTTTAACAAAAACAATACTGTTTTGTTGGACATAATGAATTTAGTGTTTGGATGATTCCTTAACACGAATTTTCAAGAATGTGCCTTGAAATTGTTTCTTCAAATTCGTGACAATTGATGGCAATTCATTTAAAATCCAAAAGCCGACATTGCTGCCGGCTTTTTCATTGCTAATCAGTTACTTCAGCATCCCTGCGTTGTCCGCTCTAACCGTTTCATGATCGAGAAGATGAACACGGCGGAGAGCAGACAGAGCACCACAAGCACGCCCCAAACCATCCAGAGCGGCATACCAGTGCCCCAAATGCGGGCGATGACGCTGGTGAGGTAGTTGCCGATGGCGGTTACGCAGAACCACAGGCCCATCATCATACCTTTGTACTTTGGCGGTGCCACCTTCGTGACAAACGAAATGCCGATGGGACTCAACAGCAACTCGGCGAAAGTCAGGACGAGATAGGTGCTAATCAGCCAGTTTGGAGAAACCAAAGTGCTGCTTACGCCACCGTGTACTTTCAGTTCGGCAGGGCTGGCCAATGGGATGGAACAAATCACCAAGATGAGGAAGCCGAGGGCAGCGACAATCATACCCAAGCCAATCTTGCGCGGCGAAGACGGCTCCTTGCCTTTCTTGGCCAAGGCACCAAAGACAGCCATCGAGACGGGTGTCAAAGCAACAACAAAGAAGGGGTTGAACTGCTGGAACTGCTGCGGAAGGATGTTGATGGGATCGGGCATAACCCGATACACCGTCCAAGCCATAATCCACAGGAAAACCGTCACGCCGCAACAAATTCCCCTGTTCATCGGTTTGGTCGCTTGGATTGCTCCAAACATCGTGTAAATCGACACGGCGACCAAAGCCAACGCCCAAATATTGAAGCCGAAGCGGGTGAAACCACTTGCCGTACTTTGCGTGTAGTCGCGGGCGAAGTAGGTTAGGCAAAGTCCAGCTTGCTGGAACGACATCCAGAAGAAAATGACCACGGCAAAGACCATCACCAAGGCCGTGATACGCTCGCGGGTCTGCTCCTTCGAGAGTTCCACCACATTCACGGTGGTGCTTTCCATCGCCTTGGCCTGCTTAGTGTTCACGTCGGCGTGCTTGAACCAATTGCGGCAACTCAAGTAAATCGCCATTGAGAGAATCAATGAAATGCAGGCTACGCCGAAACCATAGTTGTAGGCACCCGAAAGTGCATCAATGTAGTTGTTGGCGAAACCTGCCAAATTGCTGATGTCGCCGCCTTGCTGCACGGCCAAAGCCTCAAACTTTGATAGCGCACTGGGCGTAATGGTGCCATCCAGATATTGGTGCGCCAACGAGGGAATCTGCGGAACGTAGGTGTAGCCCGCCTTGCCGAGGAACAAGTCCGTGACTTTGGTGGCCGCCATAGGTGCAAACATCGATCCAATGTTGATGGCCATATAGAACAGGCTGAAACCGTTGTCGCGGAAAGCACTGTATTTGGCCTCATCGTAGAGATTGCCCACCATCACCTGCAAGTTGCCTTTGAACAAGCCCGTTCCTATGGCGATAAATGCCAAGGCCGAGAACATAGTGACTTTGGCCGTTTCGGTAGCCATCGGCACTGCCAAAAGCAGATAGCCGAGGAACATCACCACGATACCGATGCGCACCATCTTGCCGTAGCCGAAACGGTCGGCGAGCATACCGCCGATAAGGGGCATAAAATAGACGCATCCGAGGAAGATGCCATAAATGTGGCCCGCCTGCGCCTCGTTATAGCCGAACTTGGCTTGCAGAAAAAGCACGAAAATCGCCAACATCGTGTAGTAGCCGAAGCGCTCGCCCGTGTTGGCCAATGCGAGGGCGTAAAGCCCTTTGGGATGTCCTTTGAACATATTTTTGAGTTTTTTATTGTTAGTATTGGTTTGTTTTGGGCAGGGACTCACGTCGCCTGCTTATTGATGTGTCGCCCTTACGGGGCTATGTATAAACGATTTATTCAATTCTATTATTCATTAGGCGTTTGGTTTCGCGGAGTTCCCTTTGCAGCAATTCCATCCGCTCTTTCAGCTGTTCTTGCGATGGCAAAGCGTCCTTGATGCGAATATTATTATAGGTGGCCACACCCATTGGCGTACTGATGCCCCTGAACGACCATTGCACATCGGTGCTGGAACGACCATTGCACATCGGTGCTGTTCATATCCGAGCAAATCAGCAAACCGATGGTCGGATTGTCGTCATCGGCTTTCAGCAGTTCATCCACTGCATTCACATAATAGTTCAACTTGCCGGCAAATTCAGGCTCGAAAGGCTTGGCTTTCAGCTCGCAAGCGATATAGCACCTCAATCGGATATGATAGAACAAAAGGTCAATTCGTCTCGTGCGGCCACCGACAATGATTTCCTTCTGCCGACCGATAAAAGCGAATCCCGTACCCAACTCCAAAAGCAAATCTGTAATGTTTTTGGAAAGTGCATCTTCCAATTCCGCCTCATCGTAAATCTCGTGCCCAACCGTCGCAAAGCCGAAATCATAGTTTTCCTTCAGCACTTCCTGAACGAGCTTGCTCTGCAAAGCGGGCAGATGCTCCGAAAAGTTGTTGATGATTTTGCCTTGATGCTCAAAAAGATTGGCTTTGATTATATTGCGCAATGCTGGTCTGCTCAAGCCTTTTTCTATCGTTTCACGAACATAGAATAAGGCTTCGTCAAGAGTTTTACAATTGGTGATTATTTCGATATGCTGTCCCCAAGGCACAAGAGCAAATGGTAACGGAAATTCTCCACCAAATTGGTGGAGTTTTTCATCATCCAATTCTTTACCAACTTGGTAAAGTTTTGTTAAATATTGATTATCAATTTCTTGTATTTCTCCAACGGGTCGTTGGAGTTTTTTAGAAAATTGATTGATTGACAATGCCAATTCTCCAACGGCTCGTTGGAGAATCTTTGAATCTGTTTCATTGGTATAGAAAAGATACCATTTTTTCATATACCAAAGGTTTGATGTTGCACAAGGTCACGGCCAAGTTGCCAATTGAAAAGCAGTTTCTCCGCATTCACCCTCAAGGCGGCCTTCACTTGCGCCGAGCGGTAACGGTGCTTCACTTCCGCAATCCAATCGGCATAGTCAGTATCAATGCGGATGTCGTGCGAACTGACGATGCGAGGTTGTTCCAAATCGTTGTTTTCCATTTGCAATTATTTTGCTGCAAATTTAGCAAATTGTTTGCAACCAGCACAAAAAAAAGCCGACATCACTGCCGGCTTTTTTTACACTAAAATTTCAATTCTTATTCCGTCACTCTCTCCAACCATTTCACCATGCCGAACATGACGGACATAGAGACGAGGCAGATGAGCAGGAACACGCCCCAGCACTTCCAGATGTCCCAAGCGTTGAGCATGATGGGGCCGACGAAGATGAAGAGGTTGCCGATGGCCGTGGCACCGAGCCACAAACCCTGGCAGAGGCCCACCATGTGGCGCGGAGCAACCTTCGAGACGAAGGACAAGCCTAACGGCGAGATGAACAACTCTGCCACGGTGAGGAAGAAATAGGTGACAATCATCACCCACGGAGCAGCCTTGGCCAATCCAGCGGCGGCCATCTGGGCCATATCCATAGCGCGGAAAGCGTCGCCCGAAGGATAGTGCTTTACGATGGAGAAAACCATCAGGAAGAGGTAGGCGCAACCGGCCAGACCCATACCGTAGGCAATCTTGCGGGGTGTTGAAACGGCCTTGCCCTTGCGAGCCAACATAGCAAAAATGCCCATGACCAACGGGGTCAGAATGATGACGAACAAGGGGTTCAAAGCCTGCCAGATTTCAGGAGCGATGCTCGACGAATCGACGAAGTCGCGGGCGAAGACCGACAGCGACTGTCCGTTCTGGTGGAACGAGAGCCAGAAGAACACGGCGATGCCCAAC
>CACXQO010000072.1 GCA_902769815.1 uncultured Bacteroidia bacterium
GACCTGCTCACCAATCCGCAAAACAACCTTCTCAATCAAAACCAAGATGTCAATGAACCAACTTTATTCTAATGTCTAATAATAACGCAACAGTACTATTTCAAAATCAATCAAAAATCCTAATTCATTGATTTTGAACGATTTTTATTTTGATTTTTGAAAGATTTCTTGCGAAGCAATCCAAAAACAATCAGAATAATTCCTCTATATTCCGGACGACTATCCCCAACCTAAGCAAAAACGCCTCTTCGGTGGCAAAACCGATGTGTGGCAACATAATGAGATTGGGTGCGCCAAGCAAAGGATTTTCAGGCTTCAAAGGCGGTTCGGTGCCGTAAACATCGGTGGCGGCAGCGGCAATTTGGCCTTGCTTCAAAGCCTCAGCCAATGCCGTTTCGTTCACCACAGGGCCACGAGCGGTATTAATTAATATGGTGATCGGTTTCATCAGGGCGAAGTCCTTCGCGGTGATGAAGTCGCGGGTATCGGCGTTCAAGGCGATGTGCAGGGTGACGATGTCGGATTCCTTCAATAAGGTTTCCTTGTCGACGAAGGTCACGCCGTCAATTTTTTTCGGGGTGCGGTTCCAAGCCAGCACCTTGCAACCGAAAGCGTTGGCAATCTTGGCCACGCGCTGCCCGATGTTGCCCATACCGATAATGCCGATGGTCTTGCCCCCGATTTCGCGTCCGGGCATAATGCCCTTGCGGTTGCATTGGCGCGTAATCGCATCGTTTTCAAGCACTTTGCGATAAAGGTCTATCATTAATGCGATGGCCAACTCGGCAACGGCCTCGGTGCTGTAGCCTGCCGCGTTTTTCACGATGACGCCGCGACGCTCACATTCCTCCAAGTCGATGTGGTCCAAGCCAGTGAAGGCGATGGAGAGCATTTTCAGGTTGGGGCAAGCGTCGAGGAAGTCCTTGCGCAGCGGGATGTTGCTTTCGATGACGACTTCCGCACCTTCGGCGCGGCGTTTCAGTTCGTCGAGGTTCTCGTTGCGGTCGGGATAAACAATCACCTCGTGGCCAGCCTTTTTCAGGCCTTCGCAAGCGGCCTCAATCTGGCTGATTTTCAAGCCCAAAGGCTCCAAAAAGACGATTTTCATTTCGCGGCAATCATTTCGATTTCGACCAAGGCCTTCTTGGGCAGTTCCTTCACGGCGAAGGCGGCGCGGGCGGGATAGTCGCCCTTGAAAAACTTGCCGTACACCGTGTTCATCTCGCCAAAGTAACTCATATCAGCGAGATAGCAAACGGATTTCACCACATTGTCGAAGGTGCATCCCGCCTCGTTGAGGATGGCTTCGAGGTTTTTCATGCTTTGCTCGGTCTGGGCAGGAACGCCCTCGGGCATTTCGCCCGTTTCGGGATTGATGGGCAGTTGGCCCGAAATGTAAACGAATCCGTTGGCTTCAATGGCCTGACTGTAAGGCCCGATGGCTCCGGGAGCCTTTGTCGTTGCGATAACTTTTTTCATTTTATGAGAATTTAGATGGTTTCGAGAGCGCAAAAATAAGAAAAAAGGTCGTTAGGTTCATCGAAATATATTACCTTTGCAAGCCGAAATATTTAACTGCGTTGAATCAAAGATTTTGACAAACCCAATATCGGAAACAGCCATGACGTTCAAGGAAATACTCCGCAAACTCAACAACCGCTATATGTGGGCCACATTGGCCTTTTTGGTGGTCATCCTTTTCATCGACCAGTTCAACCTGTTCGAGCAACTCCACCTGCGCCACTCACTGAACGACCAAAAACAGCAAATCGAATATTACGAGGGCGAGATTGCCAAAGACAAGGCCTACCTCGATGCCTTGAAGAACGACACCGCCACGATGGAGAAAGTGGCGCGCGAGCAATACCTGATGAAACGCGACAACGAAGTAGTCTATCTAATTGAGACTCAAGAATGAAGCAGGCCTTCCGCATCAGGATTCTTCCCCTCATTTTGCTCCTTTTTTTGGCGGAAACCTTGTTTTCCCAAACCTTTTCCCTCAGCGGCAAAGTCATCGACGAGCGCAACCGCCAACCTTTGGCATTCGTCAATGTGATGATTAATGACGGGCAGCACGGCGTCATCAGCGACATTGATGGACGCTATGCCATCAGCCTTGACGAACCCATCCTGAAAGTGAAGTTTTCGTCCATCGGCTACGAACCCAAGGAAATCACCTTGCAGGCGAACCAAAAAAAATGCAACATTGCGCTCACGCCCAAGACTTTCGAGTTGGGCGAAGTAACCGTCGAGGCCGGCGAAAACCCCGCCCATCGCATCATCGACAGCCTCATGGCGCACCGCAAGGCCAACAACCCCAATTCGTTAGGCTCTTACCGCTACAAGTTGTATGACAAGATGGTCTTCACCATCGACAGCAGCAGTTTCGGACAGGCCGTAGCCAACGACACCATAAAAGAGAGAAACGACCTCAAGATATTCGACAGCATCCTGAAAAAGAGCGACTTGATGGTGATGGAAACCGCATCGGAGGTGCTGTTCAAGAAGCCCGACCGCAAACTGCAAAACGTGCTTGGCACCAAAGTGGCCGGCATGAGGGAGCCGACGTTCATCTACTTGGTGAACAGTATGCAAAGCGTCAGTTTCTATGACGAAACCGTCAGCATCACCGGCACCGACTATGTGAACCCCATCAGCCGAGGCAGCAAAACGCATTATTTTTTCACCTTGGAAACGGTGGAACCCATCGGGCAGGGCGACTCGCTCTATGTGATTTCGTTCCATCCCATGCGCGGCAGCACCTTCAAGGGCTTGCGCGGCACCATGACCGTCAACAGCGACGGCTGGGCATTGCAAAGCGTGAAGGCTTCGCCCGACGAAGACGGTAGCATCTTTTCCGCTGACATTCAGCAACTTTACCAAAAAGTGGAAGGCCAATGGTTTCCGAAGCAACTGAACACCAACCTGAAGTTTCCGAGCATGATGGTCAGCATGGATGGCGGCAGTTTCCCTATGGTCGCCATCGGGAAAAGTTATTTGAGCGACATCGAAATCAACCCTGAAATCAGCAACCGCGTGTTTTCCGACATCGAAATCAACATGGATGCCGATGCCGCCTACCGCGACGAAACCTTCTGGAACCAACACCGCATTGATTCACTAACCGAAAGAGTATTAGCTACTTATATCCTCGTTGACTCGCTCACCCAAGGCACCAACATTTTCGACCGCGTTCTCGGCCTCACCGACAAAGTGATGAACGAATCGGCCATCCCCGTCGGCCCAATCGACCTCGACTTGGGCAAAATCATTAACATTTCAGGCTCGCGAGGGATTCTTTTCGGCCTCGGCCTCAGCACCAACGACAGGTTTTCGCGTTGGCTCAGCCTCAACGGGTCTTTCGGCTACTGGACGCGCATCAAAAGATTGGACTACGGTGGCGGACTGCAAGTGAAACTCAACCGGCAGCGGCAAATGGAACTCGGGATGAAATACACCCACAAGTCGGAGCCTATCGGCGAGTTTGGCGGCCTGTTGGAGATGGAAAGCGGCTCCGTGCTCTCCGCTCCCAACTATAAATACACTTTTTACGAAAACGTCCACACCACCAGCAAGCGCCTCGAACTCTCTTTCGCGACCCGTTTCGCCCGCCATTTCAAGGCTTTCGTAAACCTTAGCACGAGCCACAAACAATACAACATCAACTTTGGTCTCACCCCCTCCGACACACTGACGGGAGGCCGATTCACCCTTGCCGAAGTCAAACTCAGGTTTGCCTACAACGAAAAGTTCCTCAGCACCCCACAAGGCATCCGCTCGTTGGGCACGCTCTACCCCATCGTTTGGGTTTCGTACCAGCACGCCTTCCCCAACCTTTTGGGCGGCCAATTCGAGTACGACCGCTTCAAGTTGGAAGTCTCAAAGAATTTCTACACGCATTACCTTGGCGTTTCCAAAGTGATTTTGCAGGCCGGCTATGCCACGGCGACCTGCCCCGTGATGGAAACTTTTAACATTTTGGGCACTTACGACAAGTTTGGACTCTACTCGCCAGGCAGTTTCAGCACCATGCGTTTGGACGAATTCTTCTGCGACCGCTTTGTGGCACTTTACTTGAGCCACAATTTTAACGGAATGTTGTGGAAGACTCATTCACAATGGTTTAGCCCACGGCTTTCCATCGTCACCAACCTCGGTTGGGGCGACATGAAGCGGGCCGAAAACCACTCCGACAAGAATTTCAAGACGATGGAGAAAGGCTATTTTGAGAGTGGTTTCGCCGTCGATGGGCTGTTGGCCACGCCCCTGACGAAAATCGGCGCGGGCGTGTTCTACCGCTACGGGCCTTACAGCCTGCCCAAGGTTTGGGACAATTTTGCTTGGAAATGGAGCGTTTTGTTGAGTTTATAGTTGAGGGTTTAGAGTTGAGAGTCAGTTGAAAGTTGAAAGTTATGAGGAAAATAGATTTGATGATAATAGGTTTGGCTGTTTTGGCGTCATGTGGAAAGCAGCCCGAAAAAGTCGTCCTGCAAGGTTTGGCGCAAGGTTCTTATTATGCCGTCACTTATTATGATGAGCAAAACCGCAATTTCCAGCGCGAAATCGACTCGATTTTCCATGCCGTTGACATGTCGGTCAACCTGTGGGTGGACAGTTCGATTATCTCGAAAGTCAATCGGAATGAGGAAGTTGCATTGGATTCCATCTTCATCGACAACTTCAACATCGCACAAGAGGCTGCACGACTTTCCGACGGCTATTTCGACCCGACCATCTCGCCCATCGTGGCCGCTTGGGGCTTCAGCTACAAGAGCGGCGACAGCCTCACACCGCAATTAATTGACAGCCTGCGGCAGTTGGTCGACTATCGGAACATCCGAATCGAGAACGGGAAAGTCGTCAAAGAAAACCCTGCCATGACTTTGGATTTCAACGCGATAGCCCAAGGCTACACTTCCGACCTGATTGCCCGCTTCCTCGAAAGCCGGGGCGTTAAAAATTTTTTGGTCGATACGGGCGGTGAAATCATGGCGCGAGGCGAGAAACCCGACGGCAAACCGTGGATTGTGGGCATCGAAAAACCTGCCGAAAACATGGACTCGGAGCGCATCGTGCAAACCCGCATCGCCTTGCGCGACAAGGGATTGGTCACCTCGGGCAGCACCCGCAAGTATGTGGAACGCAACGGCAAACGCTATTCCCACTGCATCAACCCGAAAACAGGCTATCCCGTTGAGCATCAATTGCTCAGCGTGACCGTCATGGCCGAAAATTCCGTTTGGGCCGATGCCTTAGCCTCCATCTGCATGGTGATGGGCAAGGAACGCTCCTTGCCGCTCATCCAAAACATGGACGGTGTGGAGGCCTATTACATCTTCGTGAACGGACAGAACGAGTTGGAAACATTTGCCACTGAGGGGTTTAAGGTGTTTTGACTCCCCCGCCCTTGCGGGCACCCCCTCTCAGAGGGGGAAGCCTGCCGGACGTATGGTTTGGGTCACATTCCGTGCCGTTTTGCGCTGCCCTCTCTCAGAGGGGGGCAGGGAAAAGTCAAACCAACCCGTAAATCATTCAATAACAATCTTCTGCACCCGAACCTTATCTCCATTAATCAGACGCAAAACATAAACACCCGCAGGCATCCCGTTTGTTGTGACATACCGCGTGTGTCCGCCATAGGAGGCAATCACGCGCCCCATCACGTCAACGATTTGCAATGTGGCATCACCCATGTCAGTTGTAATGATGATGTTCCCGTTGCTGATGTAGGCAAACGGCGGTTCGCAGGCGTCCTCGCCTGCATCGTCATTGGAAAACACCAAGCGGAAACGGCTGGCGTAGTCGGTGGTTTTGGCGGTGAAGGTGTAGTTAAATCCCCCTTGCCCCCTTTGCAAAGGGGGAACGCCTGCCGGGTTTTTTGACTCCCCCTGGCTCCCTCTCAGAGGGGGAATGCCTGCCGGGGTTCGGCTATCGGTCGCTGGACTATTGGACCCTAACTCCGCGCCGCTTTGCGCTTCCCCCTCTGGGAGGGGGTGGCCGAAGGCCGGGGGAGTCAGCAAATTCACATCCGCGCCAGTCAGATTGTCAATCAAATGCAGGTAGTCCAAATCCATGTTCTCCACGTTCACGGTCAGGGTGTAGGTGCCGTTCTTGGCGGCCTTGAAACTGACGGGTTGTTCTGTGCGGCTGGATTGCTTCGCTTCGCTCGCAATGACCGCGACAGCCCAATCCTGTGCGCCCTCGGTGGCATAAACCCTTGTGCTGTTCTCGTTCAGCGTGAATTTCTCCAAGGGTGCGCCGTCGCGTTTCAGGATGAAGCGGTCGACAATGAGGCCGTTCTCGCTGACTTCCAAGGTGATGTTGCTGCGCTCGGCATTGGTGGCGCGGCTGTTGAAGGTGATGGAAGCCTCGTCGCCCGTGGCCTTCACGAAGAAGCCCTCGCCGGGAAGCAGCGGATTGGCATCGCCTATCGTGCCTACCATCAAATCGTTGCCATCGCCGTTCATACGGTAGACTTCCGTGGCCACATTGCTGCCCGTGAAAGCCGTCACGTTGTGCGCAAAGGGGTTGCCCACAAGGTTGAAGCCTTTCAAGATGCCTGCCGTTGGGGTATAATACAGAGGCACATTCACCATGGCGTTGCCAGCACAAAGATTGCCCGCAAAAACAAGCGTCACGTCTTGGTTGTTGGCGTAGAGGTAGCCTTTCAGCGGCTCGATGTTGAAGTTCGCGTATTGGCCGTTGGGCTTGTGATTCCTCCAATGATGTGTAGGCTCTTCATAGAAATACAGGTCGTATTCGTTGGCGAGGAAGCCGTTGTCCGCCGTTGGCGCAAAACTCTCGATGGCGGGCGAACTGACCAAATGCCAGCCATTCTTGCTGTTGGGCGTGTAGGCGGTGATGTTATGATAGACTTGCGCCCCGTCCTCGATGATGAAGTTGCGAGCGTCGCCGCTGTTATAGATGAAGTTCGTGGCGGTGAGCGTCGCGCCGTCTTTCACCGTGAGGCAATTATAAAGGCCGAAGTATTCATCGTAGAAGCCGTCGATGGTGATGGAGCCTACCGTAACGTCCGCGCCAATCTCGCAGTCGGCGAAGATGGCCACCCTTGCATCAGCGCCGGGAGCCTCGGTGCAAGTCTCGTAGTCGGCATTTCGCCAGTTGGCTGGGTTCGACCATTGGTTGTCGTCCGCTTCGTTATAGAAGTTATACTCACAAGCCTCGTTGCCGAAGATTTCTCCGAACTGCCCAAAGACAGCGTGTTGGTCATAGTCGTATTGCGAACAGAAAGGCACCGTAATCGACAAGGTGTCGATGCGGAGTCCTTCAAACACGCCTTCGCCCAATGTGGGCGGCGTGTGGGTGCGGTAGAATCCGAAATAGTCGATGCCCGTGCAGTTGCGGAAGGCATAGTCGCCGATGGTGCTGATGTTCGAGTGGCAGTATATGCCCATCAAGTTGTCAAGGCCATCGAAGGCTCCGTCAGCAATGGCGGTAACGGTGTATTGGATGTCTCCATATTCAAAATCCTCAATGCCAACATAGTCGAGTGTGTCGTAGGAAATATCGTAAATCACCGTGGCCGTAGTGCCGCCCTCACAGGAGAGTTCGTAATACAAGCCGTCTATCTCCACGATGTTGCCACTGACTGTAATGTTCTCAGCGGGCATGGTGATGGTAAAGGTGTCGTTGCCGTTGTCCACGAGCGTGCCTGCACTCAAGATGTAGCATTGCGGCGTAAGCGGTGTATTAAGACTCACCACAACGCCCTGCTCGTTTCCAGCGTAAACATTGCCTTCATAAGTCAAGCCTATGTTGCCTTCAAGGTTGATGACAAGTGGGTCTTGCGGCTCAATCTTGTAGCCGCGCATGGCCTGTCCGGTCACATCGACGCTGCCATAGGTATGGCTGTATACTCCGTTTATTTCACATTCGCCCACATAGTAGTTGTTGCTGTAGGTACCGCTTTCGTCGCAAGCAATAATGGCCCCTGACCTGAAGGCGAACTTGTTCCATTTGTTGCCGACATATAGGCAGTTCTCCACAGTTCCGGCTCTTTGATACCCTACGATACCGCCCAACCACTGGGCATCAAACCGGGAGCCGTTAAGATGGCCATCGAAATAACCTTTGTTGATACCCGACAGGGTGCCCAAGTCCTGCTGACCAACAAGGCCTCCCACGTAATTTCCAGGGTTTCTATCATAAAGAACGCCTCCGAAAATTCCATTCACCTGCCCATTGTTAATTCCCACAAGGCCTCCAGAAACACTATTACCATTTATTTTAGCAGTACATTCAGCATCATACACTTTTCCAGTTTTCTTATTTTCACCCACAAGCCCTCCAACTATGCCACCCTTAATATCGACAAAACTATTATAAAAAAGACTAAACCCGTTTTCAGTCTCTATGCCACTAAAAGACGAAAGGACGGAGCAGCCGACAATCTCTCCTTGGTTTACGGCGGCTATTCCACCTGCGTAAACCCCACGAATATCGCACCATGCAACACCGCCGTCAAGCGTTAGGTTGCTGACAACACCATTTGTACCAACCCTACCGAACAGGCCTGCATATTCTGTGTTTATATTAACTCCCGTGATGATGTTGCCGTTGCCGTTATAATTGCCTTGGAAAAAATTGGTTTCATTGCCAATGGGTGTATAGGTCTTGTTCCTGTAGTCGAGCGTGTCCGTTTGGAGGAAGAAAACGCCTGATTGGTCGTTGCCGCCATTCACCAAAGCGGCCAAAGCGTCCATATCGTCCGTTGTGGCGATGATGTAGGGGTCGGTTTCAGTGCCGCTTCCGCCGCTGAACAATTGCGATTCGGTGGTGAAACTGGCCATATCGGTCCAATCGGAACTGCTGATTTCGCATACGCCCTGAATTTGGGATTCGTAAGTTGTTCCAGCATCGAGACTTGTGATTTCTACTGACGTTTCTTCAGCATTGCGTATTGTCCATGGTGTGGATGCCCTGATTTCAAAATCATCGATTATTAGATAATATGCATCGTAATCGACATGATGGATGGCAATGTAGCCTTGTTGCCCGGCATAATTGTCCAAATCGATACTGACTTCTGTCCACTCGCCCGACGCTTTGCCCATCGGTTGCAGTGTGATGGTGAAATCATCGATGGCGTTTCCTGTCGTGGAAAGAAGGACTTCGTATTGGTCAGGATAAGAATCACTGGCGAGCACCCAAAATCTCATTGTGCCTTGCAAGTCGAGTTGCGGCGAAACGAGCCAATTGTTGGCATTATACGCTATGTTGTCATAACTAATGGCAACGGCTGCATAATTGCCGCTATGGACTAAACTATTCTGGATGAGCCAGCCGGTTCCATATGGTGCTTCGCCTTGTGTATAGACCGTCCAATTGTCCAAGTCGTTCTCAAAGCCATCCTCGAAAACGACTTGTGTCACAGCCCTGTAGCGCAACTGATAGCTGTCGTTGAATCCCGTCCAACTAACGGTGGCCGACGAGGACGTGATGTTGCCCACGGTCACTCCGTATGGCTTTTGGCAGGCATCGGCGGCGAGCGTTGTGAAGCTGAAGGGGTCGCTCCATTTTTCCATTTCGCACCAAGGAGTCACCTTCACCGTGTATTCGGTTTCGGGCGTGAGGTTGGTCAACGTGAAAGGATTGGTTGGGGCTTGAATCAGGTTGTCATCGTCGTCATTAAGCATAATTCGCCACTCGGTGGCCTCGCCGTTCTCAGTCCAACTGAGTGTCGCATTGCTTGTCCCAATCTCAGAGATGGTAACATAAGTTGGCTTTTTGCATTCGTCGATAGCCCTGCTTGGGCTTCCGAAGGCTTGTGCCTGCGCCGTCGTCGCTATCGCGAAAAGCGAAAGAAACAATGAAAAGAAAATCGCGAAAGCGCGTTTCATTTTGGTTTTCAAGTTGTCGGTTTTCAGGATGTTTTTGGTTTGAATCAAGGCAATCATGGGCGCCTTTGCTTTTTGAAGTAAATTCTTGTCCATGGTTAGGGTTGATTTTAAAGGTGATGAAATAAAAGAACATTTTGCGGATGCAAAGATAGGGCTTTTTTTGGGAAAGTCAAGGGAAAAGTATCTCCAAAATGGCACAAAGAAAGCAAGGCGGCCAATGCTGACCGCCTTGCAACATCCAAATTATCATTCCACAACCATTTTCTGCGTCCTGATGGAATCGCCATCAATCAAACGCAAAACATAAACACCCGCCGGCATCCCGTTTGTAGGGACACACCGCGTGTGTCCGCTATATGAGGCAATGACGCGCCCCATCATGTCAACGATTTGCAATGTGGCATCGCCCGCGTCCGCCGTGATGACGATGTTCCCGTTGCTAATGTAGGCAAACGGTGGTTCGCAGGCGGCCTCGCCTGCAACCTCGCTGGAAAACACCAAGCGGAAACGGCTGGCGTAGTCGGTGGTTTTGGCGGTGAAGGTGTACGCAGGTGTTTCCAACAAATCCACATCCGCGCCGGTGAGGTTGTCAATCAAATGCAGGTAGTCCAAATCAAGGCCTTGGGTGTCGTGTCAGCCGAAAGGGTGAATGTTCCGCTTTGTCGGGCCTCAAAACTGAGGTCGAGGGCTTCGGCGCCGTCGCGAACCAACATGGCAAAACGCTCTTGCCCTTGGGTGAGATAGAACGAGGCGTGCCGTCCCTTAAAGTCCACCAGCGGCATACTGACGCCCTCATCCAATTTGACATAGGCTTTCTCCTCGCCAATGCTGAGGCAAAGGTATTGGCCATTCTCGCGGCTTTCGCCCCTGTTTTGCGGGTTCAAGGTCACGGTTTGGTTTTCCGCATTGGCCTTGACCAAAAAACCACGTCCCACAGGCACGGTGTTGCCGGTTTCATACACCCACGCATTGCTGTTGTTGAGGTAATAGTAACCGTCGGAAACGCTGCCGGATTTCGTAAAACCAATATCGTGGGCGGTCGGATTGCCCAAAAGGTTGAAGCCTCGCATGTTTGCAAGGCTGTTGCCGTAACTCAAATCGACGGTTTCCGTGTAATTGCCGCTATTCAAAGTGCCGCTCATGCGCACAACAAAACTCGGATTGTGGGCATAAAGGTAGCCCGAACCCGAATTGAAGTCAAAATCGTCTTGGTGCGCCTTTTGGTTCACCCATTCCAACTCGGCGGCTTCGTCGTAGGCATAGAGGTCGTAATTGGCCGTCAGTATATTGGTTTGGGCAAGGTCAGGATTCGCCATCGGGAAAGCCAGCGTGTACCAACCTCCGTCAGCCACATAACCCTCGATGTTTTTCCTCATCGTGGCGTTCACTGTGCCGACATTGTGGATGAATTGTGCGCCGTCTTCAAGGATGAGGTGGTTTGGGGCGGAGCAGTTGGCCTCACCTATCACGGTGAGCGTCACGCCACTACGCACAATATGCTTGTCAAATGGGAAAATTTGCGCAATTGACTCGTTTTCAGCATGTTCATATTGTTCACTACGGATGAAAAGGCAAATGTCTTTTTGCCCTGAAGCGTAACACGAGAAGATAGGATTGTTGGTGGCGAGGTTAAACCTAATCGTTTTCTGCGACACATCACCATTCGACACAATGCTTGCCTTTCCATTGGTTATGGAAATAGCCCATTTTCCATTGTTTGTCAAAACAGATTGCGTCCTCAGATAGTTGCCACCACCTGCGGCGTAAAGATAGCCGACATTCCCATCCTTAAAAGTCCATGCGCCTGCTTGCCCTCCCAACACGAGTTCGCAAACAGCGTCGCCAATGCTTGCAATGACATTGTCGTCAACTACCACTGATGCCGCCGAGCGGTTGTTGGTGTTTTGTGTTGTTCCCAAAGCCTTGCCGTATTGGGTGTTCACCATCAGGTAAGTCCTTCCGGCAATGAGTTGGTTGGCATCGGTCACCAAATGATACTGCTGCGAAAAAGCAACAGCGAACACCGCACTCACCGTGACATTGCCGGCGGGCATCACAAACTGGTTGTCGGCGACGGTGACAAAACTGCCATCGGCTGTGGTAACCGTCCAATAATCAAGTTCATAACCCGCATCGGGAGTGGCCGTCAAGGTGATGATGGTTCCTTCAATTGCGGTATCGGTATCGGCACTGATGCTGCCGTTTTCCACATCGGCAAGATTAATGCTGTAAACCGCAATCTTTTTGTAGAGTTGGACGGCTTGCTGGCTTGTATAGGAACTCGATTTAAAGTAACGGAAACGGGTTTGATTGTTTGCCGGGTTGAATCTCAGATGGCTCGAACTGCAAACGATGTCCGCATCGCCGCCGGCAATGGAAATCGTGTTTACATAGGTGTCGGTTGTGCTCGTTTTCAATGCGTTGGCATCGCTCGTATTGCCGATATAATAACCGCTCGCGCTCTTGATGGAATAGCCGCCAGTTTTGGCCGTAATCGTGAAGGCAGCGGCATCGGTTTCGGCATTAGACTCGATGATGTTTCCGCTAATCGTGACATCAATTTTGTTGCCAACGGCATCCAAAGTGGTCAAGCCACCATTGAAGGCTACATTGTTGTTCTCACAGACAATCAAGTAATCGCCATCGGTGATTTCTTCGGAACTCGTCACTTTTTCGTAGCCGCCCATGCCCCCGTGCCAGTTCGGGTCCCAAATCATGCGGGCGTATTCCGGATGGTCGATGAAGGGGTTGCGATTGTGCTGGTAGTCGCTGTAAATGACATTGTTGCGATCGATTTCCTTTTGGCTAACAGGGTCGTTGTCGCTCCAATCCAGCAGCATTTGAATGGCCCAAGGCAGGATTTCCGACTTGTTGGTCATGCCGCTTGTGCCCCAATTGTCGTCCTCGGTATAATAGCGCACGCTCATATACATCATGGCGCGGGCAAAGTCGCCCTTGTATTCGTCGATTGGCTCGAAAACTATACCAACATAGCCCAAGGAAGACTTGCAAGTGCCTAATTTTGAGCCGTTTTGCGAAGTCCACGAAGCGGTGTTCACTTCGCCGAAAGGATAGTTGCTCCTTTGGGCGTTCACGAAGCCATCGGTGGGGAAAACATGGTGCAAGTCGCGGCTTGGAGTGGCTTGGTCGTCGCCGCCGAACCAACTCTGAGGCCACGAATGTTCGCGGTTGTAGCAGTCGCCTTCCTGAACATATTCGCCGCATTGGTTTTGGCCTATCGAAAAGGTATAAGGTGGCGTGCCATTGGGGATGTCGGAATACATGTCCCACACCACGCCGTTGCCTTTGTTGTCGGTACTCCAGAAGGCGTTCCAGATTTGGCTGTAATTAATGGTAGTGTGCCCCGTGATGATGTCGTGCAATGCGGTTTTCAGTTCGTCGCCGGTTTTGCCGTTGGCGTTGTTGTAATAACCGGAGGGAATCTGTGCCCCCAGGCCGCTTCCTGTGGCCATAAGCAGAAGCAGCAAAGAACAATACAAAAAATGACGTTTCATAATGAATTGATTTGAAGCGACAAAATTAGGGAAAAGCGCGATACCAAATTACAAAGGGAGGGAAAAAAACAAAGAACCGCTAATTAGCGGTTCTTTTTTCGTACTCCCGCAGGGGGTCGAACCCTGGACACCCTGATTAAGAGTCAGGTGCTCTACCAACTGAGCTACGGAAGCATCGTTTTGTGGGTGCAAAAGTACAACCTTTTTCCTTACGATAGACAATTTTCGACAACTTTTTTCGGTTTTATTTGCAAACCACTGTCAAACAAACGATTAAAAACAAAGAAAAAAGCCTTCCGAAGCCACTCGTCCGAGGCCTTACCTCGAGAACCAACGCTTGAACTCAGCCACACGGGCTTTGCTGACGATGATTTTCTCCGGAATATCCACCGTGAGGTTGATGGACAACTTGTTGCCAAACCAGATGGAAACATCCTTAATCACGCTGCGTGCGATGATGAACTGGCGGTTGGCACGGAAGAAATCGTGCGGGTCGAGTTGGTCCATCAGGTCGTCCAAAGTGTGGGTCAGGTAATAGGTCTTGTGGTCCAGCGAAATCATCTTGATTGTCTTGGCATCGATGTAGACATAGGCGATGTTGCTCACAGGCAGCGGCACGAGTTTGTCGCGCTCGGGAAGGAGGAAGCAACTTCTGTATTTCTTCTTGTTGGTCAACTGTTCAATCAGTGCGTCGAAGTTGGCCAAATTGGGCAGTTTCCCTTGCAGGTTGTAGAACTTGTGCATGGCGCGTTTCAGCGCTTCCTTGTCGATGGGCTTCAGCAGGTAATCGATACTGTTCACCTCAAATGCCCTGAGGGCATACTCGTCGTAGGCTGTGGTGAAAATGACCGGACAAGTGACATCGACCTGCTCGAAAATGGCGAAAGACGCGCCGTCGGCCAAATGGATGTCCATAAACATCAAGTCGGGCATGGGGTTTTCGCGCAACCATTCCACGGTGTCCTCAATCGACTCAAACACGCTAATGACCTCAGTTTCAGGGCTGACCTCGCCCAAGAGTTTCTGCAATGCCTGTGCGGCCATGACTTCATCTTCAATTATTAGTGCTTTCATAGTGTTAGTTGTTTTCTTTGAGGGGCAAAGTTACTCTAAAAATCGTTCCATCGTCAAAAATTTCAACATTTTCGTTCCATTTTATTCGATAACGTTCAGCCAAATTGGCCAATCCGATTCCCGTTCCCTCTTCCTTTCCAATTTTTGGCTGTATTTTATTACTGATTATCAAATGGTTATCATCATCTGTATAAATATGTACCGTCAACGGCTGTTTCGACGAAATGACATTGTGCTTGATGGCATTTTCTATCAGTCCTTGGATGGAAAGCGGCAGCACATGGTAGTTGTCGTACTTGTCGTGGTCGATGTGGTGGTCGAAAACGAGGTTGTCGCCGTAGCGCATCTTCATCATCTTGCAATAGGAGCGGGCGCATTTCAACTCTTCGGCCAAGGTTGCCACTTCATTGTTCTGCAAAGAGGAACGCAACACCACCGAAAGTTGCTGGACAAAATCACCTGCCTTGTCGACATCCACATCGATAAGCGACTTCAAGGTGTTCAACGAATTGAAGAGGAAATGCGGGTCCATTTGGTTTTTCAAGGCTTCGTAGCGCGAGTTGAGGTTCTCGGCCCGAAGGGTTTCGTTCTCGACGGCAACCAAATTCTCAAGATACATCGAGCGCAAAAGATAACTGATCATAATGGGAAGAACGATCATCGGCATATCACCCAACCAGCATCTATAAATGTGGCCGAAAGAAAGCCCAGGATGAAACCCCGGAGGAGGTGTAGGAGGTGCCCAAAACACATGGTTCAGCAAAGTAATCAAAGTGCTGATAACCAGACCTATCAGCACCGAACCAACGACATTGGCCATCACCTCATCGCGCTTCAACTTGAACGGATAGCCCAAAGCAACCCGCTCATAGAGGAACAAAAGGAAGGCCATGATGAAACTGAACACGATGTTGACCGAAACAATGACCCAATAAGGAGACCTGTACTCCACAGGCGGGATAACGGGCAACATAGGACGGCTGAAATAACGCTTGAGGACAAACAGCACATAGAAACCCACCGTGATGGCTAACGAAATGAACACTATCCTCTTGATAGACAGATAATTGTTTACATTATTCTTTTCATTCTTATTCATAGCGCAAAGCATTAATCGGGTCGGTGCGCGAGGCCTTCAAAGCGGGGAAGAAACCGGCGATGAGGCCCAAAATGGCGCACGAAACAAAGGAAATGACCATCCAAAGCACATTGACGACATAGGGCAGCGACATGGCCATCGAAACCACGTACGACAGCAAGAGGCCCAACAAAAGGCCAATCACGCCACCTATCAAACTGAGAATCATGCTCTCGGTGAGGAACTGCATCAGAATGGCGGCATTTTTTGCGCCGATGGACATGCGCAAGCCGATTTCCTTGGTGCGCTCCGTCACGGTGACATACATGATGTTCATAATGCCAATGACACCTACCAACAAGGAAATCAAGGCGATGGCCACCAAAACGGTGGTTATCATGCCCGTCATTGACGACATCATTTCAAGCATTTCCTGTTGGGTGCGCACCTCGAAGTCGTCGTTGCCACCTTCGGGAATCTTGTGCGAGGCACGAAGGATGCTCTCGACCTCCTCCACAGCGGCTTCGGCCACATTTTCAGAGGCCGCCGAACACACAATCTGCTGGATATAATCGACACCCAACATGCGCTTTTGCACGGTGCTGTAAGGCATCACGACGAGATCGTCTTGGTCCATGCCCATGCCGTTTTGACCCTTTTCTTTCAGCGTTCCAATGACCTTGAAGGGCATGTTGCCCACGCGGATGGTCTTGCCGATGGGGTCTTCGCCCTCGTCGAAAAGTTCCTTCACAATGGTTTGGCCTATCAAGCCGACCTTGGCGTATTTTTTTACATCCTCATCGGTGAAATTTACGCCCGTGGCAATCTCGTACTTCCTGATTTCCAAGTAGTCAGGCGAGCCGCCATAGACCGTCCCCGACCAGTTTTTGGAACCGTTCACCAACTGTCCGCCGCTGTTCACCACGGGACTGACCATCGTGATGTTTTTGGCGTTTTTGGCAATCAAATCGCAGTCTTTCACCTTTAACGATTGCACATTGGTAGAACCCATGCTGACGCCGCCTCGCCTTTGGTTGGCACGCATCACCATGATTAGGTTGGTGCCCATATCGGAAAGTTGGTTGGCAGTGCTTTGCTTCAGACCTTCGCCCAAGTTGACCACCGCGATAACGGCAGCAATGCCGATGACGATGCCAAGCATGGAAAGGGCCGAGCGCGTTTTGTTGCGCAATAGGGCTTTTGCCGAGATTCGTATGAGATTAAGTATATCCAATGTGAGTTGAGAGTTTAGGGTTTAGAGTTTAGAGTTTAGAGTTAATAATCGTTTTCTATGGGTAGGGCGGCCAGGGCTTCGGCTGCCGATTTGGTCGCGACAGGTTCATCACGGAGGATGTGACCGTCGCGGAGGAAGATAGTTCTACTTGTAAACACTGCAATATCAGACTCGTGCGTCACGAAGGCGATGGTCTTACCCTGCTGGTGCAGGCTCTGGAAAAGGCTCATAATTTCGTATGAAGTTCGCGTGTCAAGGTTGCCTGTGGCCTCGTCCGCCAGCACAATGACAGGGTCGTTCACCAAGGCGCGGGCGATGGCTACGCGCTGTTGTTGGCCGCCCGAAAGTTGGTTGGGCATGTGACCCATACGGTCTTTCAGGCCAACGAGTTCCAAGGCGTGTTGCGCCTTTTCATGACGCTGCTTGTGCGAAATGTCAGGGTTATAAACCAAAGGCAATTCCACGTTTTCCAAGGCCGAAGTGCGCGGCAAGAGGTTGTACGACTGGAACACAAAGCCAATCTTGCGGTTGCGGATGTCAGACAGCTCGTTTTTCGTGCGCTCCCTGACGGAAATGCCATCAATGAAATACTCGCCCGAAGTTGGCTGGTCAAGGCAACCGAGAATATTCAGCAAAGTCGACTTGCCACTGCCCGACGAGCCCATGATACTCACAAACTCGCCTTCGCAAATGTCGAAACTGACACCTTTCAGCGCGTGAACTTCCTCACTACCAACGATAAACGTCCGTTTGAGGTTCTCAACCTTGATGATGGATTGCTTCTCGTTCATAGCGGCAGGCGTTATTTTTTCTGTTGCTGGTTGCTGTTTCTGTTTCTTCCGGGAGGGCCGGGCATGAAGGGGTTCTCGCCTTTCTTCACTTCCTTTTCCTTCGCCACAAACTGCGCCGAAAGCACGACGGAATCGCCAGCCTGCACACCTTGTTCTATAATCTTGTACGCACCATCGCTCATACCCACCTTAACAGGGCGTGGCATCATCTGGTCGCCGTTTTTCAGCCACACCATTGAGCGGTCCGATTGCTTTCCTTCTTGCATTTGTGGAGGCTCAGGGCGTTGGCCTTCAGGCTTTTCGGGCTTGCGCAAAGCCTTCAATACCTGCTCATCGGGCGTGAAGTTGAAAGCCTCGGCAGGCACGGCCAAACCCGTCTGCTCCTCAGTGACGATGGTCACGCTGGCTGTCATGCCAGGGAAGAGCTTCTGGTCAGGATTGGGCGCATCAATGATGACGGTATAGGTCACCACATTGCTCGTGGTGGTAGGTTTCATTCGGATTTGGTTGACAGTACCGTTAAACACATCGTCCATATAGGCGTCAACGGTAAAAGTCACCTTCTGCCCCACTTTCACCTGCCCGATGTCAGCTTCGTCTACATCGGCTTCCACCTGCATTTTGGTCAGGTCGTTGGCCAAGGTGAACAGCGTCGGTGTGCTGAACGAGGCGGCCACCGTCTGGCCCACTTCCACGGCGCGGTCGAGCACAATGCCATCGATGGGCGAATAGATTTCGGCGTAGCCCAAATCCACCAAGGCTTGGTCGTAGGCGGCTTGCGCGTTCTTTTTACTCATTTGCGCCTGAGTATAAGTGTTTTGCGCATCCTGATAGGCAGCCAAGGTTGCCGCATTCGCTTCGTAAAGTTGCTTGGTGCGCTCGTAGGTGAGTTTGGCGTAATTCAACTGGCTCTCTGAGGAAGTGAGTGAGGCTTTGGCTCGGCTAACATTCTGATTGAGCGTCAATTTGTCCAACTCGGCGAGCAACTCACCTTTTTTCACCACATCGTTGAAATCGACATAAATCTTTTCCACCTTGCCCGACACCTGCGTACCAACCTCGACAGTTTCGACCGGCTCAATGGTACCCGTTGCCGTGACAGTGTTCTCAACGGTGTATTCCGCAACCACATGCGTGCGAATGACTAATTCCTTTTTCGCTGATTTCGTTGCCTTTACAATCAGAATTGCTGCGATGGCCACCGCAATGATTCCGAGGATAACCAGCCAGATTTTTCTTTTCTTTTTCATTATATAAAGTTTTCGATGTTGTGTCGGCATTACGACAGGCTCAACGACCTTAGACCCCTGAGCCTGTCGAAGGGCCAACTATTATAATGTAATCTTCTTGCCCATGTAAATGTCCAAAATCTTGCGTTTCATCACCAAGGAATACTTGATTTGGATATAGGAATTGAGCGCATTCAAATAATTGTTTTGCTGCTGCAACAGTTCCACCGTCGTGATTGTACCGTATTGATATTGAATGTTATAGGCATTGAAACTCTTGCTATAGGCGTTTTCCTTCACCTGCGCGACCTTGTAGGCATTGTAGGCTGAAACCACATCACGGTAGGCCTGCACAACCGTTTGTCGCACAGTCAGTTGCGATTGTTCGTAATCCAATTGAGCCTGTTCGAGGGCAATGCGGCTTTTCTTCACATTGGCCTTGGTTTGGCCACGGCTGTACCGTACCATTGCTTGTTGCCGTCGCCGTCAAAGGACAGCACGCCCATGCCCACATTGGCATTGGCAGAAATGGACGGGAAATAGTTGCCCCGCGCCAAATCGACACTTTTTTCAGCTAAGCGGATGTCATAGTCACCGATGCGCAGGTCAGGCATGTAATCCATAGCCAACTCAATGGCTTCCTGCTCGGTCGGCAAGGTTGTATTCAGGTTGTCAAGGTTGTCCGTATCAGGCGAGATAATTTCAAGATCATCAGTCGGGTTCATCGATAGCAAGACCTTCAAATCCAGCAGGTTATTCTCGATATTGATGCGC
>CACXQO010000073.1 GCA_902769815.1 uncultured Bacteroidia bacterium
AATTGCGCTCAGCCTTTCGGGATGGTCAGTGTTGCTGTCGCGATGGATGGTGGCCAAAACGAAGGGTTTCCCGCTGAGGTTCAGTCGGTTGATGATGTCTGTTTTGGTTTCGGCGATGTCGGCGAAGTGCAGGCTGTTGTCATACATGATGTCGCCACAATGATAGACTTTCGGGTTGTCGATGGTGAACGGGCCTTCGTTGTCCATCGGAAACCCTTCGCGTTTCAGGTTCTCCAATCCGGCCTTGGTGGGCGTGAAGAGCAGGGTGGAGCAGTGGTCGCAAACGATGCGGTTGATTTCCTCGGGCATGGCCTTGTTGAACGAGCGCAGCCCCGCCTCGATGTGGACGATGGGAACGTGGATTTTGGCGGCGGCCACGGCTCCGGCAAGGGTTGAGTTGGTGTCGCCGTATAGCACGATGAAGTCGGGCTGCTCCTTTATTAATATGTCCTCGATGCCTTCGGTCATGCGGGCGGTTTGAACGCCGTGCGAGTAGTGCTGCCCCGTGTGGACGATGATTTCCTGTATTTGGTCTTTGTAATGGTTCCTGATGGCGCGGCTCAACGCAGCGGCCTTGATGATTTGGGGACGCGCCCCGATGATGGTGACGAGTTTCATGGTTTGTCTTGTTGTTAGAAGGTCATTTCTCCGTAGTCGCGGAAACTGTGGTAGCGTTCGATGCCGATGATGATGTGGTCGACGACTGTGATGTCCAACAATTTGCCGGCGGCGACGAATTTTTTGGTCAACAGGCGGTCGTCCTCGCTGGGGCGTGTGTTGCCCGAAGGGTGGTTGTGCCCCAAAACGATGCAAGATGCCCCGATGTTCAGGGCGCTCTTGAAGATGATTCTCGGGTCGGCGATGACGTTGGAAGTGCCGCCGTTGCTGACACATTCCACCTTGAGCACATGGTGGCTTTGGTCGAGGTACATGACCAAGAAATGCTCTTGTCGCGGGTCGTCAATGAAAGGCAGGAAACGCTCGAAAGTGTCCTTTGAGTCTTTCACCTCGGCGGGCAGGTTGGCTTCTGCGGCGCGGCGGCGTTTGCCGAGTTCGAGGGCGGCCATGATGGTGATGGCCTTGGCCTCGCCGATGCCTTTGTGGCGCATTAGGTCACTCAAAGTGAGGTTGGAGAGGCTGATGAGATTGTTGTCGACGCTGTCAAGGATGCGGCGCGACAGTTCCACCGCCGACAGTTCGCTGTTGCCCGATCCTATGAGGATGGCGATGAGTTCGGCATTGCTCAATGCGGCCTTGCCTTTGGCCATCATTTTCTCGCGTGGGCGGTCGTCGGCAGCCCATTCCTTGATGGATTTTTTCTCGTTCATGTCATCTCAACCAAAAAAGCCCCTTCCACATTGTAGAAGAGGCACCAACATGTATGAATAAAACTTCCAATTATGCCAATTTTGCCGTGAACTTCGAGAGTTTCGACTTCAGGTTGGCGGCTTTGTTCTTGTGGATGATGCCGCGCTTGGCCACCTTGTCGATGATGGAGTACAACTTCGAAAGTTGACCCTCGGCCTCCGACTTGTTAGTTAAAGCCCTGAATTTCTTGACCTCGTTACGCATGTTCTTGGCGTAATAGCGATTGTGCAAACGTCTTTTTTCTGACTGACGGACTCTCTTTAATGCATCTTTGTGATTTGCCATATCTCTTATTCCTTTTTTCTTATATAATTCTTCTTGAATCGGGCTGCAAAATTACAACTTTTCTGCGAATTGCAAACCGATTTGTTGAAATTTTTTCTTTCAATTGCTTAAATATTTGATTCAAAGCGTGTTAAATGCCATTTTTTCCTCGTTTTCGCGATGAACGATTTCGCCGAGCCTTATATTAATGAAGGTGTTCTTTTCGGCGGACGCATCCTTCAGCAAAACAGGAACGTAATTCTCTCCATAGCCTCGCGCAACGCCTTTGCTGTCAATGCGTTCGATGAGCATCCGTTGGCTGCGGCCTTGCATCATTTCAAAGTATTTGGTCTTGTTTTCCAACGAAATCTGACGCATTACCTCGCTTCGTTCCGATTTCACTTTTTCAGGCACTTGGTTGGGCATGGTGGCGGCTTTTGTTCCCGTGCGCACCGAATATTTGAACGTGTGGATGTGGCTGAAGCCGATTTCGCGGGCGAAGTCGCAGCTTTCCTTGAAGGTTTGTTCGGTTTCGCCAGGGAAGCCCACGATGATGTCGGTGGTGAGGTTGAAGTCGGGGCGGAAGGTTTTGATGCGTTGGCACATGTCGCGGAACTGTGCGACGGTGTAGTGTCGGTTCATGCGTTTCAAGGTGTCGTCGGAGCCGCTTTGCAGGCAGATGTGCATGTGAGGCGCGAGTTTTTCGTGTTGGAACAAAGCCAAAAAACGGTCGCTGAACTGGTCCGGCTCGATGGACGAAACGCGCACGCGGAAGTCGCCGTCGATTTCCAAGATGTTTTCCACAAGTTGCTCGAAATTAGTGTTTTCGTGCTGGTATCGCCCCATGTTTACGCCCGTCAGCACGATTTCCTTGAAGTCGTGGCCGACCACTTCGCGCACATTATTATAGATGTCCTCGGCGGGACGGCTCGTTGCCCTGCCGCGCACCATCGGGATGATGCAATAGGAGCAGAAATTGTTGCACCCGTCGTGTATCTTGATGAGGCTGCGCGTGTGGAAAGTGTCGAAGGCGGGTTGGTAGCTGAACAGGTCGCGGTCGTAGCCCTCGGGGTCGCTGTGGCCGTTGCGGAAATGCTCGTCGATGATGTCGAACAGGGCAGCTTTGCGCTCGTTGTCGATGACATAGTCCGCCAGGCCCGATTGCAAAAGTTCCTCTTTCCTGTGGTTTACCATGCAGCCCGTGACGGCAATGAGTGCTTCGGGATGCTTCCGCCTGATTTGGTGGATAGCCTGTCGGCATTTTTGGTCGCTCGTGTTGGTTACAGTGCAGGTGTTCACGACGAAGACGTCCGCCGCGCTGTCGGCCTCGGCAATCTCATATCCCGCCGCCTTAAACCGCGAAGCCAAGGCATCGGTTTCATACAGGTTGACGCGGCAACCGAGGGTTTTGAAGGAGATTTTTTTCATTTCTCTTCTATGATTTCCCAATGTCCGCCCTTGTCAGAGCCTACTCTTTGGATGATTCCTTGTTCTTTTAACTTTTGGATGTTTTTGTCGACTCCACGCCGAGTCATACCAAGGAAAGTTGCCATTTCAGAAAGCGTGATATAGGGTGAGGTTATTATTAGTTCTATGATTTTCTGCATACTTTTCTGCGAACTTTTCTGCGAACTTTTCTGCGAACTTTTCAATGTACTTTTCTGCGTGCTTTCCCTTGTATTTTCTGGGTTTTTCTGCATACTTTTCAATGTACTTTTCAATGTACTTTTCTGCGAACTTTTCAATGTACCTTTCAATGTATTATCCTCATCCCTTTGCACAGGCAATGTCAATTCAACTTCGTCCAAATCAATTTTGTTCTTCAAGTCCGGCAATGCCCATCCAGCCTGTTTCCATGCCTCCAAAATGAGCGGAAAGCCCGAGCCAAGGTTTTCTCCATAACCCACCATACGTAGCATGTTCTGAATCTTTGGGTTGCGTGCGTATGAAACGCCACCTTCGTAAATTTGTTCTAAAGGCACACGCAGAAGGCCGGGGTTTCTGAACACAAGTTTGTCGTCGTGTTTTTCTATTCGCAAGATTCCCGCATCCATGGCAAAGTCGGAGTGGATGATGGCGTTTGTGAAGGCTTCGCGCACAGCTTTGTGTTGGGGCGTGTCGTCAATCCTTTGTATGCCTTCCATACGGAAGGGTCTTGGCAAGTCGAAAGTCACTTTGGGTATCACCCGACTGAAAAACTGATAGAGGTTGTTTTCCCAACGGCCATCGTAAGTCAGGCGGTCGCTGTAACGTTCCTCGCCGATAAGGTTGCAGAAGTCTATGTAGTCCATACGGAAGTTGTCGAAACGTTCCCTCACAGACAAGCCTTTGCCGAACATCAGCAGTCCGGCCATCGTCAGGCCTTCTTTCCCGGACTCTCTATCAACGATATAGCCGCCAAGATTTTTCAGGAACGACTTGTCGTCAATCTCATTCCATACATGGCCCTCGTTTCGGTATTGAAATAGGGTGCGATAACGGCGCAACGAGTCGGGGTCGATGTCGTCCATGCCGAAATGCTCCATCAACAAGCCGTCGTTGCCATCCTCGAATGAGTCGCGTATCATAGCCTTAACTTGACGCTCGGTGCAATGGTAATCCCCTTCGTGGTTTCGGCGGAATGTTCCTTTATACACATTGCCATTCAAATAGATAGGTTTCATCCGCCAGTCAGCTTGTGGGACATGGATGCAAACAATCTGCACGTCTTCCATTTCAATAATTTCCACATTCTCGTCATTAAGGATGTTTTGATTCACCTTGTCGCTGTTGATGGTGTTCCAAAAATCGGTGACAATCTTCTGTGGGTCTTCAACGCCGAGGATTTGGTACCGCTTTTTCGGATTTTTCTCCTTCAGGTCTTCATCGACACCCAAAAGAATCCATCCGCCGATGGTATTGGCAAACGCAGAATAGGTTTCCCACACCGACTTGGGGACCTCGTTTTTCGCCCGTTTGCACTCCAGCGTTACTTTTTCGCCCGTCAGCAATGCTGCTTTTATGGAGGCCTTGTTCATTCGCTCTTTCTGTTTCATGCCGCAAAATTACGACTTTTTCAAAATGTTTCGTTTTGCAAACCATTTCCCAATCGAAATATTATGTATTTTTGAGGCCAGATTTTTTACTTCAGAGAAGATGAACGAAACACGAAAACGGCTTATTGTTGATTTGTTGGAAAGTTACAAGGAAAAGTTTCTTGAAACGCCTTTGTCTAAAGATGGAGTGGATGAATTATATAAATGGGAGTTGATTACCTATTGCAAAGGGAAATCCACAATCGAAATCATCAAGCATTTTATTGCAACTAAACCGAATGTCATTTATCGTCAAGGGGATATACCAGTGTTTTCTTATTTGGTAACCAATAATGAACTTGGCTTGGAAAAGGCTTTCAACCTTTTAAACGAAGAAAATCTTGAGTTGAGTGAGTGCTTAAATAGGTTTAAAAAAGCCATGTCTGACCTTTGTGGCGATAAATACGACTTGAAAGCCAATGACGAGCGCACGGCTTCTGCTTTTTTGGCGTGTTGGAATCCACAGAAATATACATTCTATATGAACGGATTGTATAAAAACTATTGCGAATATATTGGAGAGCAGCCTCGTGCAGTTGGTGAGAAATACCCTCATTATTTACAATTGCTTCCGGAATTGATTGAGATAATCAAACAGGACGCGGAATTGATGAACAAGTTCCGGAATGAAACAAATGGATTGATACAAAGCGATTTATTAATTGCTCAAAACATACTTTGGCAAATGAAGGACATTATGAAGAATAAAAATAGAGTACAAGGCCTTATTGTAAGGGACAGTACTGGGTGGCAAAAAGAGTTTTTAGCTGATATGTCAGGAAGTGGGTATGGTATTATCTGGAAACATCAGATTTCTGATATTAATGAAGTTTTACCACAACTGAGAAGTTTAATTGAAACTCAGGGTGGTTTTGATTTTTATAATATTTCAAATAACAAAACAAATTATAAATATACCATTGTTGATTTTGCCACCAAGAAAGATTACGATGGCAAAATAGAGAACTGGGAATCTAAGAATCCATGTTGGTTTAGTAAAAATTTTTCTGATTATTCTGATGATAACAAATATGCACAAATTGTGTTTTTGGTAAATGAGGTTGAGGAAATTAAACCTGATTCTCAGATTAATATTGATGATTTTGTAACTTTTAACAATAAAAAAGCTTCTATTCAAAACGCAGTGGCTTACGAATACATCAAGACAAAGATTTTCAAGCAAAATATGAAACAAATTGATAAATTTACCAAAATTCTTTCTCTCAAGAAAAACATCATTCTCCAAGGCGCACCCGGCACAGGAAAAACCTACAACACGGCTGCTTTGGCATTGAGCATTTGCGGAGAAACCATACCCGAATCGCATGAAGATGTTATGAAACGCTATGAGGAACTCCGAAAAGAAGGACGTATCGGTTTCTGCACATTCCATCAATCAATGGACTATGAGGATTTTGTTGAGGGGATTAAGCCTAAGACTGAAAATGGTGCAATCAGTTATGATGTGGAGGATGGAATTTTCAAAGCACTTTCCGACAAGGCACGAGAAAACTACGAAGACAGCCAGAAAACCATAGAGGTCTTGCAAAAGCAAAAAAGCATTCAAGACAAAATGTATGATTTCCTACAAGATGCCTTAGAGAATAGAACTGAATTTTTGACACGACTTGGGTATAAATTCATTATTACAGAGATTACAGACAAAAACATCATTGTAAGTATTATCACAGAAAACAATATAGCCACTGGTGAGCCAATAAAAAATTCCACGCTTACCATAAGATTATCAGAATTGACTGAACTATTGGAAAAAGAGGTCGTATTGAACGAAATAGGCGACATTCCGGCTTATTTTAACAGAAAAACCAAACTTAGCCGTGATTATTACACGTTTTACATCGCAAATGAAATCAACAAAATAAAAACAAAAAATGTAAATGTTCAAAAAACGGAGCTGCAAAACTATGTCCTTATCATCGACGAAATCAACCGTGGCAATGTTTCAAAGATTTTTGGTGAATTGATTACGTTGCTTGAAGCCGACAAACGCATTGGAGGCGAACACCCAATTAAGGTAACGCTACCTTATTCCAAAGAATCATTTGGCGTTCCTTCCAACCTCTATATCATTGGCACAATGAACACCACCGACCGCAGTGTGGGCAATATCGATTATGCCGTGCGGCGCAGGTTCGCGTTTGTTACATTGGAATCAAAAGAGGAAGTCATCGAAGAACATTATAGAAATGACGAAAGTCTGAAAAACAAGGCATTAGGATTGTTTAACTCGGTAAAATCGTTTCTCGAAAAGCACAAGTTTGACATGGACATTGCAGACTTGATGGTTGGCCATAGTTATTTCTTGGCGAAAGATGAAGAAGAACTTGGCTTGAAATGGAAATATGAGATTGTTCCGTTGTTGCATGAATATTACAAAGATAGGATAACAAAACAGGATGTTAAAGCAGATACGTCAATAGACGATTTTTGTAATAGCAAATGATGGTAATACCTCCAATAGTTGAGCATGGTACTATTCCTGAAACTTATCGGGAACAGTTGTCCGATGTTTGTTTTGAAGGCAATCCGTCCAATTATATGGGAACGCCAAAATACCTTGGTATTGACCAGAATTTCACTGCATCATACTATATCGGTGCTTCGTGGCTCGTCAAAAACGAATTGGCTGTTATCGTTACTCCAAAGATGGAAAACATAGATTTTGTGACTATGTTTTTGGCGGCTTTGGAGGTTGACACCAAGAATGAATCGGATTACTTTGCAAAATGTTATGGCATCCAGTTTGACGAACCAACCATCGAAACAGACGAGCAACTCAACCAACTGACGCCACTTTTGGTTTTGCATTTCGTTTCCTTGCTTGACCGCCTTGTCAAACGAGGACTGAAAAAGGATTACGTCATCCGCGAGGAAAACTTGAAAACAAAGGTAAAAGGGCGGCTGATGTTCACCAAACATCTCCAAAAAAACGTTTTCCAACAGCGTTCCGACCGCGTGTATTGCCAATACCAAGAATACACTGACGACATCCCCGAAAACCGACTTTTGAAAAAGGCATTGCTTTTTGCGGACAGGATCATCAATAATTACGAGAGTTTGAAAGCGCAATCATCTTATTTTGAAACACAATCCCGATTGTCAAAATTGAAAAACAGGTTGGACGGCGTTTCTGACGAAATCGAACCCTATCAAGTGCAAAAACTTTCGACCAACAAACTCTTCAAGGAATACAAGGATGCCATACGGGTTGCCAAAATGCTCTTGCGCCGATACGACTATTCCATTAGCGAAGCAAGCCAAGAACAACACGCCACTCCGCCGTTTTGGATTGACATGGCGCGATTGTATGAAATGTACGTTTATAGCAAACTAAACGCGGTATATGGCTCGCAAATCGCTTTCCAAGTCCCAGGGCATTTTCGCACGGCTGTCGATTTTATCAAAAAGGATGAGGGTATTATATTGGATACCAAATACAAGCCGCATTACGACAACTCAAATCAGGGCATCATTGACGACATACGCGAGATGAGCGGTTATGCACGCGACACGCGCATTCTCCGCGCTTTGGGCGCGGCTGACGATGGCAGCGAGATAAAGTGCGTGATTATATATCCGGAACCTCGTTGCTTTAAGCCTGAAGAAGGTGAGGCTTATATTGTTGACGATTGCCTCGAAATAAACATATTTGATGGCTCGCCAATCATTCCACAATGCTCCAAAATAAAGCAGTTCCGCAATTTCTACAAAATCAGTGTTAAACTTCCAATAATGAAAATATAAGCAGACCATGTCAAACAGCCCCAAATCGTGAGCAGCTGTTCGATGTGTAAGCTTTCCAGAAATCGGGCAAAAACTTCTGTTTTTTGCAAGTTTTTGCCCGATTATGGTGTGTAAAATAATCATCCAATCAACTCTCTTTCAATCGACAGCGGCGAAGCCGAAGTCACCGCAAGCATTGTAAGGGGATTTGTAATCTCCGTCAACGGCAAATGCCCTCAAATGCTTTACACCATTTCCAATTCAGGAAGGATGACCGTAGTGTCGTTTTCGGGGTCGTGCTGGAAAAACATGCAGTAATTTCGAGATTCTTGCAAGCAAAAAACCACTTATTCCATAAAATCAACCATAAAAATTACCACTTATTCCGTTTTTTAAGGGAGAAAAATGACCATTTATTCCGTTTTCGATGATGCCAGTTCCCCCTCAATCGACAGCGGCGAAGCCGAAGTCACCTTGACATTCACAATCTGCCCGATGAGGCTCGTGTCTTTCGAGGCAAAACGGATGACGATTTTGCCTTCGGTGTGGCCGGTGAGGTAGCCGTTTTTGCGGTCATGGCTCTCCACGAGCATCTTCACGGTTTTCCCGATGAGGCCTTGGTTATAGACGAGGCTGTGTTTCATCAGTTCCTCGGTGAGGCGGTGGTAGCGTTGGCGTTTCACTTCCTTGGGCACGTCGTCGTCC
>CACXQO010000074.1 GCA_902769815.1 uncultured Bacteroidia bacterium
CATCTTCTTGCATTTTTAGGACGGAGGCAAAGATAGTCTTTCCTATCCACCCGGAAGGCGAGAACGGGGAAAAAATCCCCTTTCTCCCTTCGGGAAAATCTCATTGGACTATCGCGACCGTCTAAAGTTGCATTTGTCTCTTGAATTTAGGCTACTTGTACCGTGATTTGAAACAACATGTGCGTATTTTTGCAGCATCTTGAAGCAAAACTAACAAACATAATTTGACATGAGCACTTTCATTCTCTTTTGGAATCCAGCTATTTCCAGTTACACACTGGAGCAGATGCAAAACGATTTGGCGAACTGGACACATGTAAAAAACTGGAGTGTGTGGCGACATGGAGACGCACATAAGGGCGACCGTTTCTTCATGGTGCGCTGCGGAGAAGGCAATACTGGAATCTGCATGAGTGGACACTTTGATTCAGAACCCTACAGAGGAGGAGATTGGTCG
The DNA here is from genome assembly GCA_902769815.1 of uncultured Bacteroidia bacterium. GTDB lineage: Bacteria > Bacteroidota > Bacteroidia > Bacteroidales > F082 > Limimorpha. The sequence goes on from CACXQO010000074.1 coordinate 458, forward strand.
GGGAAAAGGCGCGTGGTTTATTACATGGACTTACAAGTTGACACCATTATAGACTCAGAAATTTTGCCCATCTTAACAACTGAAGTATTACAGAAACAAATACCGTCATTTGATTGGACTGGAGGCCATTCAGGAAGATTGCTCGCCGAGAAAAAAGCAGAAAAACTGGAAAATCTTTGGGCGAATTTTATCGAACAAAACAAAAGGATTTTCGGTAAATTATCGCTTCGCAACTGCGCAGACGCGTTTCCGGCAGAGGTTGAACTGAACTTCATGGAAAAGATTGGTTATGACACAGGAGCAAAACGAATGGGTCTTAGATACTATGAATATGGCATGCGGCTCTTGAAGCAATACAAACATGAAAGAGCTAATGCCTATTTTAGAGTTGCTTACGATTTGTTACAGGAGTATAAAACATCAGGGTGCTATCCTGATTTGTGCTATCGTATCTATCGAGGGCTGGCACCATATTCATCAACAGACAAAAGGATTCCATTGTTGGAAGAAGCTTTGGATGGCTTCAAGCGGCGGGCCTCTATGGGCAAGCAAGTTCCGATAAAGATCATGAAGGATATTGAAAATAGCTTGGAGTTTGCGCGTAACGAGCAGTCTGAAAACAGTTGTAAAGATGTTGTTTCTCCAAATGCTGCATCTAAGGTAAAAGGCCTTGAAAAGATAAACGAATTTTTAGGGTATGACTACACAAACAAATGTCAGTTCCATGATGCAGAAGTTTATGACGTTACATGGAAACGCAATGAGGTAGTATTGAGAATCAATATCAACTATGAATGCATCGCAACATTTCGATTCATTGATGCGGTAGAAATGAAGGGGACATTTGAACTACCTTATCTATATGAAATGAATTTCCGCATGTATAACAGTTTTGTTAATTGTTCTCTGGATGGTGTAGGAGTTACAATTACCAGCCAAGAAGTTGTTTGCGATAAGGTTGAAAAATACGAGGACAAAAATTCTTGATAAATTTCTTTGCGGACAATAATCCGCAAATTCTGCGGACTATTAACCGCAAAAACGGCTATGAAAGCCCTGAAAGGGCGACCCTATTCCATCGGGGATTTCAATCCCCGCAAAATAAAGGCGTTGGCGTCCTACCTCATCGGGGATTTCAATCCCCGCAAAACAAAAGCATCGGTGTCCTACCTCATTGGAGGTTTCAACCTCCGTTCAAATCCTCTTCCTCCCCCAGTCCGCCTTCCAGATGTAAACCAACGAAATCAGGCCGATGGAGATGTTGTAGACCCACTCGGCAGTCCACACTCCAGCGATGGAAGATGTTTTTGACATCAAATAGACATAAATAATATAGGCAATGAGGATGCCAAACTCCAAAGCCATAGCCGCCGTAGTGTTGCCTGTGCCCGAAACGGCCTCGAAAAAGGTCATGGAGAAAGCCCCCAACAGCGTGGCGACACAAATCACATAGACCGAGGGAATAGCAGCCTGCGCCAAAGTCATGTCGTCAGTATAAATCTGCAAGACCAGATGCGGAATGGCCGCCACCACAGCGACCAAGACAAGACCACACAAGAAACTGTTTTTCACCACTTTCCATACAGTCGCCATCACCTCGTTGCTCTTGCCTTCGCCGATGATACGGCTCGTCAGGGTGTTGGCCGTCGAAGCGAAGGCGATGCCCGGGATGATGAGAATCATATAAGTGCTGCGTACCACCGACGAAACACCGATGGCCGTCTCCCCCATCTTCTCAATCATCACAAAAAAGATGAACCATGCGCCGAAAGAGAACAACCGCTGAATCATGCTCGGAAAGGCCACTTTGAGGATGTCGCCCATCAAGGCGGGCTGCCACTTGTGCCAACGGAACATGCCGTATTCCTCGTGCGGAATCTTGACGTAGGTGTAAATCCAGAAGAAGCAGAACGCCGTGATTTCGGCCATCAGCGAGGCCAAGGCCGCGCCGCCGATGCCCATCTCGGACAAACCTGCGTTGCCGAAAATCAATGCCCAGTCGAAAAAGATGTTGACGACGGCCATGATGATGGTCGAAAAAGTGATGACCTTGGTGCTGCTGATGCCGACATAGAACGAGCGGAACAGGAAGTTGAACACCACGAACATAATGCCGAACTGCCTGAATCTCAGGTACTCGCTCGCTGCCGCATAAATGTTTTCGGACTCGATGATGATGTGCAACAACTTGTGGCTGAAGAAGAAAAGGATGCTGAACAGGAACAGGCCCAATCCCAGCACGAACAAGGCACCATGTTGGAACACCACGCCGATTTTGCTGAAGTTGCCCTCGCCGAAACGCCGCGCTATGAAGATTTGGATGCCCACGGCAAAGCCCATCGCCAAGGTGGTGAAGACGAAATAATACAAGCCCGCCATCATCGACGCGCTCAATTCAATAGTGCCAAGGTGACCGAGAAAGGCCGTGTCGGTAAAGGTGATGATGGTTTGCGCAAGGTTGCCCAACATGATGGGATATGCGATGCGCCAAATTTCTTTGTTTGAAACAGTGCTTTTAATCATGCTGCAAAATTAGGAAAAAATCTCACGCAGAATCCGCTGAATTATATGAATCGCAATGCGATGAAAGATTTGCGTCCGGCAGGTTCAGCGTATTCTGCGGATTCTGCGATTTCTGCGTGAGAAAAAACTACTTCGCGCGAAGCGCAGCGTATGCATTCCCCAAATGCTCCGTAATATCGCCAGCAATCAGAGCCTCCTGCCCTATCTCCTCGGCGGCAAGGTCGCCAGCAAGACCGTGGAGATAAACACCCAACACTGCGGCTTCTTCTGGCGAATAGCGTTGCGCCAAGAGCGAGAGGATGATGCCCGTCAAAACGTCGCCGCTGCCCGCCGTGGCCATGCCGGGATTGCCCGTGGTGTTGAAGAAGATGGTGCCGTTGGGCATCGCCACCGAGGTATGAGCGCCTTTCACAATGACGACGAGGTTGTGTTTGATGGCTAATTCCCTTTGTTTTTCAAGCCGTTCAAACGAGGTCGAGGATTTCCCCACCATGCGTTCAAACTCCTTGGGATGCGGCGTCAGTATCGTTTTTGAAGGCAAGAAAGCGAGCCAAGTCGGATTGTCGGAGAGGATGTTCAAGGCATCGGCATCCATGACTAACGGCACTTGCACTTCTTGGATCAGGCGTTTCAATGCGCGGACGGTTTCCTCCGCCTTGCCCAAGCCTGGGCCCACACCCACAGCGGTATAAGCATCCAATTTGCCGAATATTGAGAAACAGGTTTCGGAATCGTCACCATCAATCATCGCTTCGGGGATAGAGGTTTGCATGGGCAGTTGCGCCAACTTGGGCAAATGTACACTCAACAAACCGACTCCCGTGCGCAGACAGGCTTTCGCACCAAGCAAAGCCGCGCCCGTCTTGCCTTCGGAGCCGGCAATCAACAGGGCGTGACCGTAGGTACCTTTGTGGGAGTATTTTGTGCGGTTGTGCAGGATAGGTTTCACCATCGCCTTGACGGTCAGCAGGTTGTTGGTCTCCACATCTTCCAGATAGCGCGGGTGCAGGCCGATATCTAAGACCTCGAAGCGGCCCACATACGGGTCGTTCTCGGGCAGCAGAAACGCCAACTTGGGATTTTGGAAGGTCAGCGTATAGTCTGCCTTGAAGATGAAGCCCAAAGCACTGGGCTGGTCGGCGAAGAGGCCCGAGGGGATGTCGATGGCCACGCGGATGGCCTTGCTTTGGTTGAGGTAGGCAATCAGGTCGGCGGTCACGCCCTGCGGCGGACGGTTGAGGCCCGAGCCGAAGATGGCATCGACCACCACGTCGTTGGCATCGACTTTCGGGAAGTCGTCCTCGGTGAGAATGTCGAACATCGGTACCTTGGTCTCGTTCACGAGGCGGTAGTAGTTCACCTCGCAGTCGTGGCTCATACGGTCGCTGTAGCGCACCATAAACACCTGCGGGACAATCTCTTGATTGTCTAAAAGTCGGGCAACCACGAGGCCGTCGCCGCCATTGTTGCCCATACCACAAAAAATCTTGATGGTCTTGTCGCGCGGTGCACGGCGATAGAGCCATTCAAAGACTTTCGTGGCCGCCCGTTCCATCAAATCGACGGACTCGATGGGTTCGTTTTCTATCGTGTATTTGTCCGCTTCGCGGATTTGCTGTACTGAGAGGATTTTCATAGTTTTAGAATTTTATAGTATCGGCTTCGCCGAGAAATCTTTCAAAAATCTGTTTTTAAATCTTAAAACCATTACTTAACTATTTGCAAACTAATCAAATAGATTAAGCTGGCCTTTGTTTTTTAACCATGTATAATCTTTTGTCCAACCTTTTTCAAGCGCACTTGCATAGGCACCACTTGATTTTCTCATAAAGTCGGTCATAGTTTTATACTTTTTTGCTTCTTCAAAACAATTCTCATAGTTTTGCCAAGTACCTCTTCTAATTCGCTTTCTCTCCAACCAGTCATAATCATCTATCCATCCGTTTTTACAAGCCACCGAATATGCCGAACCACTATTAACCCTAAAATCTTCATACTTTGTGTACTTTTTTGCTTCCTCATAACAAGTTCCCTTATTCCATTTCTCTTCCCACAATAAAGTAAACCATGAATAGTCTTTCATCCATCCATTTTTTCTTGCAGCATTACAGGCACCTTTGCTTCCTTTCTCAAAATCAGCAATTGTGTTATACTTTTTTGCCTCCTCGTAACATGTATGATAATCATACTTTCTTCTTTTGTCTGCACCGACCTCTTTCCCTTCTTTAAACCAAGTATAATCGTCAATCCAACCTTTCTTTAAAGCCACACGATATGCATTATTACCACAATCTCTAAATTCCGTCCTAGTGTTACACAGTTTTGCTTGCTCAAAACAAATATCATAAGTAAATCTTGTTTTTCCTTTCCCTAATCCACCAATAGAACCGCCTTTCGACTTGTTCAATACATTCCATCCTTGGTTTTTGTATTCCGTAATCCAAAAACATTCTTTTTCTACGCCTTCTTTAATAGTAAGGTTATCTTCAAGATATCTAGGCAATGGAACTTTAACATTATGTTTGATTGCAAATTTTACAACAGCATCATTTCTAACATACAAATGCTCCCTATCCCTATCCTTTTTTCTTTTTATTAGAGTTCTACCAATATATACTGTGTGAAAATCAGAAAACTCGTATGCATATACGCAGTCGATTTTATCTTTTATCAAATCTAATCTTTCATCAATTAGCCAGGTGTATTCATCTATCCAACCAAACCTACATGCATTTTTGTATGCACTGCCATTTTGTTTTGCAAATTCGGTTCTTGTTTTATACTTTTTAGCTTCCTCAAAACATGTTTCTTTTGTCCATTTACCCCATTTTTCTAACCTAAATTGTTTTCCATCCTTTAACCAAACATATTCATCAAGCCAATTATTCTCTCTTGCAACATGATATGCACCACTACATCCAAGCGCTAATTCGCCTCTTGTAGAGTATTTCTTTGATTCTTCCATGCAAGTGTCATAGGTCCATTTCTTATTTGGTTTAGTAAACCAAGTAAACCCATTTATCCACCCATTTTTAATAGAACTACGATATGCGGAATCACATGCTTCCTTAAATTCTCTTCTACTTGAATACTTTATAGCTTCATTAAAACACTTATCATAATCCCAATACCCATTAGGTTTTTGCTTTCGTTTAAGCCAATTATAACTTCCCAACCATCCATGTTTCAAAGCAGCAGTATAAGCACCAGTTGACTTTTCAGCGAATTCTCCAATGGTCTCGTATTTCTTTGCTTCATTATAACACGTTTCCTTATTCCATTTCTTATTGCTAACTTCAGGCTGTATAAACCATGTATAATCATCTAACCATTTATTAATGCGAGCATGATAATATCCGCAACCACATCCAATCTGAAATTCTTTACGAGTCTTATATTTTCTAGCTTCTTCATAACAATATTCGTAATTGTATTTACCTTTATACTGTTTAGGTTGTATAAGCCAAGTATACTCTTCAATCCACCCGTTATTTTTCGCCACTACATAAGCCCTATTGCTGTTTCTAAGAAACTCTATCTTTGAGGTGTATTTCTTGGCTTCTTCGTAGCAATAGTCCTTAGTACACACAGTCTTACTTTCCGCTATGGCTTCTCCTTTAGTTTTAAACCAATTATAATTATCTATCCATCCATTTTTTAATGCAGTTCTATAGGCTTGGGGATATTTATTTTTTAAATCAGAACGACATACACATTTTTTAGCAGCTTCATAACAAGCCTCATAATCCCAATATGCTCTAGGCTTTCTCATATGCATCAAAAGGATGACTACCGTTTCGTATGATTTTAATTATGATTTGTCTAAGATTTCTTGCGAAGCAATCCCATCAGCACTTCCTCTAACTTTTCTTTCCCCTCAAACAATATCCCAGTGATTCCCAAAGCATTCGCGGCGGCGACATTATTCGGATTATCATCAATAAACACCGTCTCCTCGGCTTTAATACCGAAGCGTTGCAAGGCCAGTTGGAAAATCCTCGGGTCGGGCTTCATCACCCGATCAATGCCCGAAATCACCATATCCTCCATGAGATTGAGGACGGGATAAACAGGTCTTACCAAAGCAAAGGTTTCCTCCGACCAGTTGGACAATCCAAACACACGGAAGCCTTTGGCTTTCAGTTCTTTGACATATTCCTCCATGCCTAGGATTTGTCCGCCCATCATCTTCATGAAGTCACCGTAGTACAGTTCGATTTCCTTCTTCCACTCGGGATGCTCAGCGATGAGTTCCTCAACACCTTCCGCAATGGGTTTGCCATTGTCGTGCTGGGCGTTCCACTCGTAGGTGCAGATGTTGGTGAGGAACCATTCAGCCTTCTCCACATCGCCGAAATAAGGGTCATAAAGGTAATGCGGGTTCCAGTCGAGGAGCACGCCGCCGTAGTCGAATATTAGGTTTTTGATCATAGTCAGTTCTTTTCGTTGATTTGTTTTTGTTCGTCTTCTTCTGCTGCTTTCAGTTTCATGGCCTCTTTCGCGTTCAGCGAAGTCACCACAGGTTTACCCGTTTTGGTTTCCAACTCCATTCGGGCATGATGGGCAATCTCGCCGCCTTGACGTGCCACATCCATGTGTTCGCCAAAAGTTTCGGGATTTTGGCTTTCTGAAATATCCTTGGTGGATAGTTCAGCCAGCATGTTCAACACCAGTTCGCGGTTGGTCATGTTGTCGCGCAGGTTTTCTTTCTTCAAACCTTTGAATTGCTTGTATTCCTTGGCGGTCATACCTGACCATGTGCTATAAATGATGTCCGTCAAAGTCGCGAATTGAACTCCTTCCTGCAAACCTCGTTTCTTCCATTCATCGGTCAAGTCCTTTCGGATTTCTATCGACTTCAGCCGCTGGTTAATCCAAGCATCAGAATAACCCAAACGCTTGTAGTCCATCATAGCCTGCTCAATGCTCAGCTCAGGGTCTTGCATTTGGTCAAGACGCTGTGCCGCCACCTGCGCCATCCATTGCTTGAAAGGCTCAGCCTTGGGTGATGGAATGGATTGGATAAGACGAAGAAGTTGCTCTGTATCAGCGACATCTGTCTTGTATCTCTTACCATCAGAAGACTGCATTTTCAGTTGGTTACAATTTGTAACCGACTCGTTTCCTTCCTTTATCAATCTGTGTTTCAGGACTTTCCAATAGTTACGAGGATTGGGGCTTTCGGTTAATACCGCAATTACATCCACAATGGAAAAATACCATTTTTCAGCCTCGTCGTCCCAAAGTGCGCGGACTTTCTTCTCCTCGAAAAGCTGTATTTTGTTGTGCTGGGTCATAATTCCTTGATTTTGCTGCAAAGTTAGCAAAAAATTCAATACAAAAACCCGAACAGCCAAAGCGGAATCTTGTTGCCTCGGCCAAACTCAACGCCGTCGATGGCCAAAAAACTATCCGGCAGGTCTTTGATTTGCTCGAAACGCTTGTCGGCACCGCCCACTTCGAAGGTGTATTTCCCGTCAACGAGGAAATCGCCTTGCTTCGGCGCGTTGAGTTCGTGATTGTGACAGGTCTGGTTGTAGAAATAAGTCTCCCTCACCGTCCCGATGGCCGGATTGGGATTGAAAGCATACATCAGGTTGGTGTTGTCCAAAAACAACTTTTCCGGCGACGACATCTGCTTGAAGGCCTTGACGCGGGTCTTCAACTGCCCCAACAAAGCGCCTCTTTCCAACAAGTCCAGCAACTTCAAGCCCTGCTCGCGACTGGTTTCAAGTTGGCGGTAAAGTTCTTCCATCTTCGGCACAAACGGCACTTGCAAAGCAATGATACCCAGCAACTTCTTCAA
>CACXQO010000075.1 GCA_902769815.1 uncultured Bacteroidia bacterium
TCCGATAGGCTTCAACCTTCTTGTCAAATGCCAAAGGATAAGCCCTTGAGGATGAAGGCAAACGGTATAATGTCAAACCCTCTCGCAGCGCGACTTGGCTGTTGGGCGAGGGTATAGAATCGTTCTTGTAATAGGCGCAGACTTGAGTAGTTGCCTTCTCGCCCGTGGTGGCGATGGCGCGACATTCGGGCATTTTTGAGAGAAGTGCTTCAATTTCTGTGTGTTCCACTATCTCCAAAAAGGCATCGGAGGCATTGTCTTTCAGTCGACGCACCACCGTGGCCGTGTCGAAGAAGGCAATGCCTTTCTCGTCTAGGAATGTGACGATTTCGTTCATTTTGAAGCGTTTATGCTCCAAATCCACGAAATGGTTGCGGTCGCCGAACCAGATTTGCCCCTCAATGCGCCAGTGGTCGTTGATGAAATTGGGGTAAAAAAAGTCCATGCACCAGCGTTTTTTCGGCGGCGGGAAACTGCCCAAAAACAGCACCTTGGCATTGGACGGCAAAAACGGCTTTAATGGATGGTGTTCAATCATTTAGATGTTGTTTGTTCGGTGATTTCGACACGTTTTATTCGGTGTTTTAGCGGTAATTTGTTCGGTGTTTTCGACATGAAACGCCCTCATCTCAAAAACCCATATTCATAAACCTTTGGTTCCAATCAGCACCTCAATTTTTCAAACACCCAATCGGCACTACAAAAACGCCGTCTTTTCGGCGATAGGCATACTGTCCGCCGGTAAGTACAAGCAACAAATCAGGCTCGCGTATCGGGGTCTGAAGGTCGGTTTTGTTATGCTCTTTGATGAGTCGCTGCAACTCACATAGATGAGCGGCTCCTTCCTCGATTTCCGAGCTACCCAACTTGCACTCTATCAGCGCGTAACGGCCATCGTTGATATGCAGAACAACATCTGCCTCCAAGCCATATTTATCTCGATAATAGCCGATATGCGAGTCAATGTCGGAAGTGTAGGCCTTCAAGTCCCTGATGCACAACTGCTCAAAGAGGAAGCAGAACGTGCGCTTCGGGGTGCTGCGAATGACCGACTTGCTGCGAATGGCCGGGCACCAGGCCTCAACATCCTGAACGACAAACAGTTTCTCCAAAGCCGTGACATACGAGGTGAAGGTGTCCATCGAGCAGGTCATCTCCTCTGATGCCGACACATCGGCGAGCAAGGTCGTTTTCTTGGCCAAGGTGGAGATGTTGCGTGCATACGAGCGCAAGATCATCCGTGTCAGTTTCTCGTCCCTTCGCACGCCGTCAATCCTCGAAATGTCCTCCTTGCAAACGGTTCGGAAATAGTCTTTGGCCACCATCAGTTTCGACTTTTCGTCCTTGAGGCGCAAAGTGGCTGGCCACCCGCCGCGACAGGCAGCAAAAATGATATCCTCAACCTGCATGTCGGAAACCGCCGCAATGTCCATTTGTGGGTTGTCAAACAATTCCGTCAAACTGACCGTTCCATTGGATTCCCTCGATTCCCAAAGGCTCATCGGCAACATCTCCATTTTCGATATGCGACCGTTTCCGGAATGATGTATCTTGCTCTTATCCACTGCATTTGAGCCTGTCAGGATGAATTGTCCTTCAAGTCCTCTCTCGTCCACCAAGGTGCGCACGGCATCCCAAATAACGGGAGCGTCTTGCCATTCGTCGATGAGCCGTGGCGTGGCTCCTTGCAGCAACAACGATGGTTTTGACGCGGCGGTGGTGAGATATTGCTCGCGCATGTCGGGCGACTGCAACTTGATCACACTGCCCGCCAACTGCTCCGCAGTGGTGGTTTTTCCGCACCATTTGGGACCTTCTATCAACACCGCGCCGAAGGCGTTCAAACGCTCTTCAAGTTGGATGTCTGCCATCCTTTTATAGTAGTCCATAATTCACCTTTTTTAAATTCGCCGCAAAATTACTATAAATAAATGAATTACGCAAATCCATTCGGTGTTTTTTACCAATTTTGTTCGGTGTTTTCGACACGTTTTATTCGGCGTTTTGGCGGTAATTTGTTCGGTGTTTTCGACATACATTTGGCTTGCTTGATGGTCTTTGTTTTTGGCGGAGGTTGAAACCGTCCGATGTAATAGGGCCGCCCTTTCAGGGCTTTATCACCCTAGACAGAGGTTGACATTTTTCCATCAGGTTACATCCATTCATAGAGTTTTTCCTATTTTTGTGCTCTGAAGTCAAGGCAGAGTCCCGAAGGGACGACCCGACCTCAACGGGGATTTCAATCCCCTCGAATACAAAAAAAACATCATCATGGGAAGCTCACTCGCAAAAAACGACATCCACATCGTATTCCACATCAAGTACCATAGCATGGAGATACGCGATGAGGACCTTGTGCAAGTATTCGCCTACATCGGCGGCCTCATCCGTAACATGGGCGGTATCCCCATCGAAATCGGCGGCATCGGGAACCATGTCCACATCCTCACCTCGTTGCCCAAGAGCATCTCCTTGTCCGACTTCGTGAAGCGCATCAAGGCCTACAGCAGCAAGTGGATCAAGACTTTGGACGAGCAGTATTACGAAGGCTTCTGCTGGCAGGCAGGCTATGGAGCTTTCTCGGTGGATTACAGAGGTACAGACCGGGTTGCGCAATATATCCGCACTCAAGCGGAGCATCACCACCGCACCGACTGGAGAGACGAATACAAGCAGCTCTTGGACGAGGCTGGCGTTGAGTATGACGAGCGGTGGGCGTTTGAGACGGATTGAGACTAGATCGGAGGTTGAAACCGTTTGAACTACGGCATCCTTAATTGCAATTCGTCAATCTCAGAAATCATTTCCTCGAACTTTTTCTTGATGTAATCAAATACTTTCCCTTGTATTATTTCCTCTGTTATATTATAATCCCAATTACGAATCGTGTTTTGAAGATATTCGAATCCATAAGGCCAACCATGACATGGGCTCTCCGAAAGGCAATTTAACTTTTGATAATCTGTTGTTTTAATAGTACTTCCTTTTTTGGGGGTCTCATACCAACTTACGCCCACATACATATTATACCAATCGTTTTTTCTATCAGTCCAAATAAATACTCCATAATACTTCCATTCCTCTCGGTAAATCCAAGCTCCTCCTTCTCCATATTCACATTGTTTTCCAAATTTCATATTCATTTGTTTAGCATAATCTTCCAAGGGCTCCCAAATATACTTATCGAATAATCTTCCTATCCATTCATTTTGAAGTTTCAACACTTCACTTACAGCAATAGTGTTTTTAGGAGAAAGCATTATAGACAAAAGTTCTTCTTTATACTTCGTATCCATATCTGTATTGGTGATTTGTTTGACAAGTTCACAATATTGTTTTATAACGGATTGAACCAAAGGCTTTCCTTCCGAAATGGTATAGCATTTTTCGAGCCATTCACTAATTTCATTCTCATAAGAGATAGTGTCATAGTCAAATTTAGCATTTCCTAACGAACATTTATCTGGCTCATGTCCATCAAGGGTTAGATACACGAGTTTATACCCATCAGGAAACTTCTTCCGGCCATAATTGTTGTACCTAAGCATTTGGTTTGTCTGGTCGCCAGCATAGATTTTATTCTCGATAATGATGGCGTGTTTACCATCTTCGATGATGATATCTATCTGTCCGCCCTCTATTTCAGTCTTAGGGCCAATCCAACGTTCAGTAATAATACCACATGGACAACGACGATAATCAAAATAATCGTCCTGCACACCTATCACTTCCAAAAAAGCCTGAAGGAAACGTTGAGACAATCCATGAGAACCTTTAGGATTTAGCAACTCAGCAATAAAAGCAGAGTGCAGCCGCACTTCTTCCGTCCGCAAACCAATTGTATTGAACACATTAAAGAATTCACTTTCTTCTCGTTTCTTTTCTTCCACTTTCTTCTCTTGTTCGTAAAGTTTTGAGATAGATTCTAGCATTTTTTTAGTTGTTTCCATATCATCAGTTTTTATAGCGATAAAACTACACTATTTTTCCAAATCCTCCAACCTCCTCGCCAACTCATCCACCCCCTCCACCGCCTTCGCCTTAATATGCTGGAATCCTGCTGGCAGGCCGCCTTTCAAATCATTCGGGTCAATCAGAAACTTGGGCATCTCACTTGGGGCATAATCGACCAATCCCGCCGCTGGATAGACCACCAACGAAGTACCTATGACAACGAAGATGTCTGCCTGTTGCACCCAATATGCCGCCAACTCCATACCATCTACATACTCGCCAAACCAAACGATATAAGGCCGCAATTGAGAACCATCGGCGGCTTTGTCACCCAATCGAATCGGGACATCAAGCGGATAATCCTTGATGCAATTGGGGTCGAGGCGGTTGCGCGATGAGGTCACCTTGCATAACTCGCCGTGAAGATGCAGTACTTTGCTACTGCCAGCCTTTTCGTGAAGGTTGTCCACATTTTGGGTGATGATGGTCACATCGTATCGCTTTTCCAAGTCGGCCAAAACACGGTGGGCATGGTTCGGCTCCACTTCCAACAGGTTTTTCCGACGGGCATTGTAGAAATCGAGCACCGCCTGAGGGTCTTCCTCGAAACCCTCAACGCTGGCCAATTTCATGGCATCATATTTTCCCCACATGCCATTAGCATCACGAAAGGTAGGGATTCCGCTTTCGGCACTGATACCTGCGCCAGTGAAGACTACGAGTTTCTTCTGCATGACAATAAAGTTTTCTGTTTCTGCAAAAATACACAAAAACCGTGTTGTTTTTTAGGGTTTAACATTGAATTACGAGGCAAAAATAGAAGCACGTTGTTTCAAATCGCGGTACAAGTTCAAACTTTTTTCATTTTTTACACGAATTTCCATGAATTGGACACGAATTTTTCAAAAATTGCAATTAATGACAATTCGTGATATATTTCTGATAATTCGTGTTTTATATAACTTTTTCTTTGATAATTCATGTTTGATACATCCCCGCCGCGTCCTCATGCCATTGCCGTATTTCATCGGCCAACCATTGCGGTTCAAGCAAGCACTTTCAGCCAGGCACCTCGCGAAAGCAGTTGTCCATTGCAGTCGGTGGTGGGGCGCAAAATGAATTCATAGTCGGTAAAATCTTGTTGCTCATCGCAATGGAGTTCCTTTTGCGTGTGGTGCAAGAGCAAGTCGCGGAGATAACGCGGGTGTTTTCCTAATTCTCTCATTTTGTTCATTCTACAAAGCCCTGAAATCGCAGATTCGACGAAGTCAAAGGGCGACCCTATTCCATCGGGGATTTCAATCCCCGCGTTTCACGCCAAAACGGCAATCTCGCCCAACAACGCCAACAAAGCAACCAACGCGAAAAGTTTCCATTGGGAGGACTGGTGCGCCATAGCTTCAACGAGGTCGGCGGTGGCGAAGTCGGATGTGTCCAAAACAGCGGCCACATTGAAACCTGCCTTTTTGAATTGTGGCTCAATGTCGTTGCGGTCGGCGAAGACCATTTTGGATTCAATACGGCTCTCATTCCAAGCGGTGACACGATTCAAAGTATCATTGACAAGCAAATCGTAAAAGCCGGATTCAGGCAGATTATCGTTCAGATAAAGATAAACCTTGCCGTTTCTGACCTCCGAGGCGGGCATCAATTCAAATGTGCGCTCGGCATTGGAAAAGAGGAAACGACGGTCGCCTTCAAGGTTCAAATCGCTCAAAACAAGCATTTTATCCATTCCAATGGTGAAGGACATCTTGTCCATCTTGCCGCCCATGAAAGCCATTTTTACCATCATCGGAACGAAAATGGCATTGTCGGCCAAGTCGCTCCAAATCGGGTTCAAAGCGGTGGCCATTACAAAGGCCTGCCCCTTCCCTACTGTTTCCATCATCAAGAGCGGGTCGGCGTTCTGCAAGGTCAGCAAGGGCATGGCAAGGCCATTGGTTTTCAGGCGGATGTGACGTTTCACCTTGGGCAGGTCGGGATGTTGGGGCAAGTCGAGAATCATGTCGTTGAAAAAGGCGTGCTGCAAAGCCAAATCCTCAACTGACGTGCTGTTTGTGTCGGCTTCCATCAATGTAAGTCCAAGTTTTCCATAGAGATAGCGGTTGTTTTTCGGGTCGTCAACCGAAGGGAACACCATGAGGCTGGCACCCTCCGAAACGGCATCCAACAAGGTTTGCTGCAAAGTTTCATTCATCACTGCGGTTTCGTTCACAATCAGCAACTGGGCTTTTGCAATCGCGCCCAAATCGAAGCGCGAAGGCTCCATCAAAGCATATTTGAATTGCTCATCGTCGTCGAAAAGCAGGGAGCAAGCGGAACTTTCCGTGCCTAATTCAATCACGGAAAGGCTTGGTTTCACGCTGATTACAAAATCGTAGGCATCATCGAAAGTGATGGGATGGTCCATCAGGGATACACTGCAAGGCTGCTCGCCGTTGTTCTCCACCACAAACTGCATCCCGATTTCAGCCGAGCCGTTTTTCTCCAAATCGACTGTCGTGGAGGCTGCCATCGTTCCGTTCATCGTGAAGTTGACAGGCAGGCCTTTCACTTCCTTATCTCCCTGATTCACAACGCGAACCATCAAATCATTGGTCAAGCCGACCTGCACAATGGGCGAAGCCAACCATACCGAATCAATGTAAATGTTGCTCGTAAACTCAGGTAGCATCGGCACCACAACGACTTGCATCGTAGTATCTGCCTTGGCTGCGGTCAAATCAAATGTATTCTCTTGAAAATCAGAATAAACAAACAATGTCGAAGTAGAAAATCCGTGTTGTTTGGCCAACATTTCAAACCGGTCCATCACCTCCCCCATCGGCACGGGTGCGCCGTCCGTATTCATGCGGTCGAGTTGGTCGAGCATCTCCTCTTGGTTCATCGGGTACTCGTTCTGAATCTCGAAACTGTTGGTCATCAGAAAGTAACGATTAGAGGGATTGAGTTTGTGTACCAAATCACGCGCCGACTGCCGCGCATCCTCAATCAAAGTGGTGCGCTGCGACTGTCCCTTCATGCTCATCGAATTGTCGATGTAAATGCCGATGAGGTTATCTGAAGCGTTTACATTCAACTGTTTTTCAGGCTGATACGGAAAGGCAAAAGCCAGCACCAATGCCGCAATGAACAAGCATCGCAGCAGCAGTGTGACCAAATATTTCAACTTGCGGGTCTTGGCGTTTTCTTGTTGGATGTTGCGCAACACGGCGGTATTGCTGAAATACACCAACTTGTGCCGCCTGAAGTTGAACAAGTGGATGAGGATGGGAATCACCAGGGCGAACAGGCCCCAAAGCATATTCGGATAAAGGAAACGCATCGGTCAATTCATTTCGAGGCGCAAAAATACGAAATCTTCAGAAACCGAACAATCTGCCCCGACTGCTTTTGCGACGATAGCGGTCGCCGGAAAAGGTCGAGCAAGCATCGTCCATACGCTCAAGCGGCAAGGCAATGCCCAAACAAACCTCCAAACCTTGCGGCAAACGGAATCCTTTCGGTTGGTAAGCATTGACATTCTGGGCTGGCACGCTTCCCTCTTTTTCGGCCTTGGAATAGGTGTCAAGCAAGCCTTGATGCACTGAGGCACTGAACTTTAGAATCAAGTCGCGGTTACCCAAAGGAATCCTGCTGCGAATGCCCACACCCGCAAACGCGCCTGCATGAATCAAGCCCATGTTGGCATCGCCAACATTGATGGTTTGGTCTAAAGCGGCGGGCGCGGTGCGGTCCATGTGAATCTGTCCGCCTAAGCGCATCCCAACTTCGGCGCCAGCCACAAGAAAAGGCTGGAAATAGGGCTTCACGGGCAAACGAAACTCAAAAGGCAAGCGAAAATCGACGTAATGGACTGACATCGTGTAATGTACCATCATGCCTGAACGATGCTCATAGGAAAGGTCGGTGCCGCGTTTTAGATAGACGAACTCAGGTGAAACAATGGAAGCCTCGCCCAAAGGAATATCGACGAACAGACCTCCCATCGGTGTAAAAGCAACATTCTGAGGCAATTGGCTCAACGGCTTATTGCGAAAATAATACATTCGAGGAATATTGACCCCGCCTTTGATGCCTATGGCAATTGCTTTGCTTTCCGTTGCCTTCTGCTGCATCTGCGCTTCCGCAACCAAGCCAAGACCAAGAACTATCCCCATGATTATCAAACACTTTCTCATAACACCAAATTTACCAATCGAATTTTTCTGCCACGCCATCGCCGTCTTTATAAATGAAATAGGTACCGCTATCATACTGGTCAATGAGGCCGCCTGAGTCATCCTCGGCCTTCTTGACAATGGTGGCATAACGGAAATCTGAAATTCCCCTATCAGTCATTTTGCCTTTCATAATGACACCACGCTCCATCTTGACATGATACACTGCCCCGCTCAGCGGCACCTCATAAGCCTTGTTCTCAATGAAATAAACGGTAAAGGCATTGTCGTTGCCGCGAACAAACACCGTATCGGAGAAGTTTTCAGTAGATTCGTTCAAGTCCAACTGTATCAACTCATTGTGCTGATTTGAGAAACGCAGCAACAGGTCAGGTTGTTCAATCGTCGGCACGGGCAAACCTGTATTGGTAGCCACACGCTGCTTGGGACTCATTTTGAAACTGCCCTCAATCTTGGGCGGCACGGGGCCGTCGGGTAGGTCGCCAAAGTCTTGCAAAAACTGGGTCTTTGTCGCTTCAGGAACCGACGAAAAAACCAAATCCACAACCGATTTAAAAGGTTTCACATAATCCTCAGTGCCAATGGGAACAATGGTGCTGTCATCGTTTTTGGTGCATGAACTCAGGGCCAAACCTACCGCCAAAAACAACCCCAAACCCAAAAAGATGTTTTTCTTCTTCATAGTCAATGTTTTATCTGCCGACAACCACTTTTCGTGCCACAGTGCCTTCCTTGCCCGTGGCCACGAAGAAATAGATGCCGTCGGCATTTCCTTTCATTTCATAGTGCATTGTGTTCATTTCCAGTCCATTATAAGTCTGGAAATCATCAACTAACTCGCCTCTCATGTCATAGACTTTGACATTAATTTTGCCCGTAAGACGCTCAAAATGAAGCGTCATTTGCCCATTGTTGGGATTCGGAACGACATTGAAACCCAATGACGAAGTGCTGTTTTCATCCACTCCATAGAAGGAGCAAACGAACCAATACCGTTGCTCAACGCCTCCTTCAGGTGCGCAACGGTTGATGGCACGGGCACTCAGCCAAACAGTATCATTCTCATGCTCAAGCACATACACCTTGCAGCATTTCCCGCGTTCCCCAAAAGGCTCAAGCACCCACTGCAAGGGCTTGTCGAAACTCCAATAAACGGTATCCCACGAGCAATGCGGATTGGTGTCCCAAAGGTGGAAATCGTAATCGTTGATTTGGAACTCGGTGGCCGTCACCACCCAATGCGGAGCCGTGTTTGCTTCATCCATCGGGTAGATGTCGGTCGGATGGGGCGTGTATTCAAAATCGACATGGACAGTGACAACGCTGTCGCATCCCATCTGGTTCTGGTAGGTTCTGTGATAATCGCCTGACTCTGAATAAACATGGTTTTCAGGGTCGTAAGCATCTTCTGTTGTATAAGGAAGTCCCTGCGGGTCCCAAAAGTAGCTGTTGCAATTCTCATCATCCCCAACGGTAAATTCCACAGTTTCATAATCGGCGATGGTCAAATTGAGGACGTATGTGCTGTCACATTCCACATCACCAAAGGCATAATGGAAGGTTCTTGTGATGCCGTTTTGGCTTTCCGTATAAGTCTGCCCCGTGATGGGCCAATAGTATTCCACGCAAGCCGTCTTGTTCTCCTCATTGTAGTATTCCTCGTGGAATTTCAGGTTCAGCCTATGCTTGATGGGACAGCCGCCGTTGGGGTCGTCGAGAATGATTTCGTCGTAAGTGTCTTCGTGATAGGTCGTTCCAGTCTTGTCCCAATACCACGAAGGCGTTGAGCCATGTTCGTAACACTCGTATTGGTTCACAACGGGCGGCATTTGGTACTCGTCGACGGTGAGCACCAACTTCTCCACCTTCAGGCAGCCGTTGTTGTCGATGGTGTCGAAATAGGCGATTTGGCCGTCTTGGTCGTAAAGTGTACCGTGAAAATTATATGTCTGGCCTATACAAATGCTCGGGTCAACCAATGTAGTGTCGTTGGGCGGATAGACTGTCAGATTGAGGCGGACGATGCTGTCGCAACCGTGGATGCTTTGGTCGGTGTAGGCCTCTTGGCACGACTGGCTGTATTCAGTGCCATAGAAATTGTAACTCTCGCCTGAACAGATGTAAGCGGTGATGGTAATCTCGTCGTATGTTGACCAATTGTCCAAATGCAAATAGATGGTCTTGTCGCAACCAAATTGGGTTTGCTCGTGATGTTCATACAGGTCTGGATCACTGACAATTTGACCATAAAAGTCGTAGGTATCGCCTTCGCAAATGGTTTCATACACATGCTCCTCCTCGTTGGGATGCACCACAAGGGTAACACTGACATTTTGCGACCCGCCCCAACCATTGTCGGTGATTTGGCAGGTGTAGGTAGTTGTGCCCACGGGAGGCGTAGCCACGGGATGCTGACCATTGGGATTAACCAAAGTGTTGGCAGGTGTCCAACTGTAGCTGTAATTGCCGCTGCCGCCCGTAGGCAGTGCGTGCAGCGTGGTCGATTCACCTTCGCAAAGTTCCGTGTCGTCGGCAGTGGCAGTGGCGGTCATTGAACCTACATAAACGGTGCAGGTCGGACTTCCAACAAGAACGAGTTCGCGGAACGAGATGTCGTCCAAGCCGAAGTCGTTGCCATCACCGCCCGTGTTTTGGTTCAGAATGGTGATGGTGGCAGAGGTGGAGTTGCCGCTGTACCAAAGTTCGTAGAATTGTTGCCAAACCATCGTTTGATCAGGGGCCGAGAAAATATCGCCGATTTGGTTGCCGTTGATGCTGAACTGTAGCCGCGCCACTTGCGATGCGCCTCCCGCCAAGGTGCAGGCCCATGTGGAGAACGCATAATACTTGTTGGGCGCCACGGTGATTTCCTCCGTCCAAACATTGGTGCCCGGACTGATGGCACCATTGACCATCATAAAGTTGCCGTTGTCGCCGTGGCCGTAGCCGTGGAAGTTCTCGTGATGCAGGCTCGCATCTGAGTCCACATAATAGGTGCCTTCGTTCCAAAGGTTGGAGTTGTACTCGTAGGCCGAAGTGAAGCCCGTGTTGCCTTGGCTGAAGTCGCCATTCACCACGCTTTCCGCGCCTGGGGCATAGCCCTCGCAAGTGTAGGTGGTCGTCACAGCGGGCGAAGCCACCGTGACTGGCCCTTCAGTAGTGGAAAGACCCGTGGCAGGCGACCATTGGTAATACATAGCTCCCGAAGCGGTCAAAGTCACCGACTGACCCGGATCGATAGTGGCCGACGGCGGAGTGATGGTAACGGGTTGGCCAAATGCGGTTACCACAAGGCCAAAAAGCAAAAAAAGCATGAAAGAGAATCGGTGTTTCATAAGTCGTTAGGTTTTTCTTCGTTCCCAGTTTCCCAAACAAAATCATCAATATTGTTGGTTTCCTTTGAGAAATTAAGGCCAATTTTGATTAGTTTTTGTCCGTCAGCACTAAACGGCAGAGGATAGTCTTTTTTGTTAATTTGCTCCAACGCTTCCTTTGCCGTCTTGTTGAACTTGAACTCAAAGACGTAGGTGTATTGTTGGGCTTTCACCACCATGTCAATGCGTCCGCTTGAGGTGTGGTATTCGGCTTGGGTGTAATAGCCCAACAGCCGGCAGATGGTGAACATCACATTCTGGTAATGGTTCTCCAAGTCGCGAATCAGCTCGTAAGGCGTATTGGCAAAGAACGATTTCATCCGCGTCAGGAAACTTTCGATGTCGCCGTTGCGAAGGTCGAGCACGAATCGCCCAATGAAAACCGAGGAATGGTTATCGTTATTACCCGTGAAACGTGGCAACAGGAATTTGAGGAAACTCTGCTCCACCTCGCGGTTAGGGAAGCCAAGATGGAACATTCCAAGTTCCTTGTCGTATCCTTTAATTGTCAGGTAACCAGTTTGATAGAACATGGCAATAGGCTCCTGTTTCAAACTCTCCTTGGCTGCAAGGTCGCTTGCCCATAATTTCCCTTCGGAAAAGTCCCGCAAATCGTAGTCGCCGTTTTGCAGCAGTTTGATGAGGAAAGTGGGCGTGCCGGTCGAAAACCAATAATTGTCGAAGTCACATTTATCCAAAGCGTTAAGCACACTGAATGGATTATACATGTCTTTCGATGCGCTCTTTGAGAAATGGTAGCCGTCATACATCTTTCGCATTTCTTCCATGACGGTGGCCTTGTCGGTACCTTCCTTTTGTGCGAAGGCTTCAAGATGTTCGCTGAAATGATGCTCGATTTCTTCAGCAGTGAGGCCGCAAATGTCGGCGTAACGTTCATCCAACGAAATGTCCGTCAGGTTGTTCAAATCGCTGAAAAGACTGATTTTCGAGAACTTCGAAACCCCTGTGAGCATGGCGAAGCGGATGTATTCGTCGCAGGTCTTCAGGTTGCTGTAAAAGGCTTTCAGGATGTTTCTGAAATCCTGTTGCAGTGGCTCGTTGTCGATGGCCTGAAGCAAAGGTTTGTCGTATTCGTCGACAAGGATGACAACTTTCTTTCCGGTTTTGGTGGCAAGATACCAGATAAGGTCCCTGAAACGTTGGGCGTTGTCATCCGTTTCCTTTGCGACGCCGTATGTTTTTTCCAAAATGGAAAGGTTGGAATTGAGTGCTTCCCCAAGGCCTTCCGTGGAGGTATATAGCCCCACATTCAGGTCAATATAAAGGACAGGATATGTTTCCCACGACTGCTCCAATTCACTGATAACCAACTCTTCAAACAAATCCTTTTTCCCTTGGAAATAGGCCTTTAAAGTTGAAAGCAACAGACTTTTCCCGAAACGTCGCGGACGAGAAAGGAATACATACCTTCCGTTTTGGCTGAGGTCATAAACGAGTTTGGTCTTGTCGGCGTAGGCATAGCCTTCAGTTCTAAGGCTTTCAAAACTCTGTATTCCTATGGGCAGTTTCAGCATATTGAAGCGATTGTTTGTTGGACTGCAAAATTACTATCTTTTTTGTTCAATTCAAAACATTTTTCGACAACCTTACCTACACACCACCACGCGCCGTTTCACCACACCGTAGGCCGTCTTGATTTCAAGCAGATACACAGACGGCACATAGCCGCTGAGGTTCAATTCGATGCTGTCGGCACGGCCACAATCGCGCATTTCAAGCACTTGGCCCATCATGTTCGTCAGGCGGACGCCCTCGATGCCTTCGGCCTCGATGTGTACCGTTCCCTTGGTCGGGTTGGGATAGACCTGCACCTGCCGGCCTTCCATCTCCTCCACATCGAAGAAGCCCGCATTGATGACGAAAGTGCGCTCCATCTCGCCACATTCCTCCACTTGGAAATGGGCTGTCAGGATGGCGGTTCCCGGCGTTGTGACCAAAACGCGGCAGAAACCGCTTCCCGATTCCACAATCTGCCAATCCGAATTGGACAGCGACCAAGAAACGGAATCTGTCAAGCCCGTCATGTCAATCTCGTAACGATAAATGCCGCTAATCAGGTTGGAAGCCACATACACCGACGAGGCACCTGAAATGGTTCCCATCTGTTCCGAATCCTTAACGGTCAGGTTCAGCAATTGTATCTCGCTGATGCACCCGTTTGGTGCAAACACGGTATCATGGTAGATTTCGTGGATGCCCGGCCCGTAGGTAATCCCATGGAAAGTGTACGAGTTGCACGCCGAGACTGGCTCGTCATCAAGAATATCCGCTTGGAGGAAACTCACATTCAAATAGACCGTGCTGTCGCAGCCGGCATAATGGCCATACCACGAGAAAGCCTCGCAAGCCAAGGTATCCAATTGTTTCACTATCTCAGGCGTAAGACTGAAGTGCATAGTGACGATGCTGTCGCAGCCTTGCTGCGATTGATAGGTGTGGAAATAATCACCATTATGGTCGCAAATCTGGTTTTCCCAAGTGATAGGTGTACATGACATCTTGTCAAATTCAGAAGTTATCGCGTCACTTTCCACCAAGTGCATTGTGACAATACTGTCGCAGCCATTGGCTGCATCAAAACGTTGCTCATAATCGCCTTCATAATAGTAATCCACGCCGTTCCATGTGAAAGGCAAACATGTTTGTTGTTCAAACTCGTTATAAACCGCCTCCTTGATGGTAAGGTGCAAAGTTACAAGACTGTCGCAACCCGTGACAGCAGTGAAGTGCTTCGGATAATCACCGCTCTCAAAAAAAGTCTCATCAAACCATGTGTAGGAATAGCAACTTTCGGCCGATGTTTCCTCTTCGTAGTTATGTTCTATGGTCAATGTCAGCGTGTAAACGTCGTCGCAACCTTCGGGATGAAAAACGGTATCGGTATAAAAGCCACTTTCCTCAATAACACGACCACGCCATTCGAATGACTCGCAACCCGTTTGCGTTTCCTCAAACAGGTTCACATCTCCACCTATAGTGAGATTCAGAATCAAAAGACTATCGCAGCCCACCGAGTTAGTCAACAAGTGGTAATAAGTGCCCGATTCAGTATATGTTGAGTCAAACCAAGGATAAGAATCACAACTTTGCACGTTGATTTCGTTTTGGTCACTGTGGTTGATGGTGAGGAATATCACCTCCTTGTGAACACATCCCGCAAGGCCTTCTTCCTCGTAAGTTTTCCATCCCGACTGGGTGTATTCCACGCCGTGCCAGACGTAACTGTCACAAGCAGTGAGTGGCGGTAAGGTGTCGGATGTGTTGTAGTCTAAAGTCACATAAATGCGTTCCTCGAGGTCGCAACCTTCGGGTGTGGTCGACATGTGAGTGTATTGTCCGGTCTCAGTGATGTTTTGTCCGTACCAGAAATAAGAATCACACGCTGTCACAGGGTCCCAATCGTATGTATCGCTATAATTGATTGTCAACGGAAGCTGGTATCGCACATTGCATCCGTATTGGTTCACCGTATCGAAAACCGCGATGCCACTCTCGGTATAGGTTTGGCCATGCCATTCATAGGAGTCACATGCTGTTATAGGCGGTAAATCAATAGATTCACTCTCGTGGATGGTCAATTGCAATTGATGGGTAAGAGTGCAACCAAATTCATTGGTGGTCTCGTATGTGTAAGAACCGCTTTCAGTATAAGTCTGCCCGTTCCAATAATAAGAATCGCAAGACTCAACGATTTCTGGATCTAATGTTTGGGAATAATGGATGGTCAGATTAAGGACAAAAGTGCTGTCGCAGCCGCCAGGAGGCCCGCTAACTGACACCGAGTCGAGAGCACTTGCATAATACCATTGTTGCTTTCGAGGCCAATAGTAACTATCACATTCGGTATGAGGTTCCTCTTCCCTATATTGGGTTGAAATTGTCAGATTGAGCCACTCGGTACGCGGGCAACCATGCTCTGTTGTAGTGTTGAAAGTGTAAGTGCCAGATTGTGTATAGGTCTGTCCATGCCATGTATAACTCTCGCAAGCTGAAACTGAGTATGATTCTTCTTCACTATAATATATGGTCAAAGGCAAATGCTCAGTTTGATCACATCCCCATTGTGTAGTGGTCTCATAGTCATACACACCGCTCTGGGTATATGTCGTACCATGCCAACTGTAGCTGTCACATGCTTCTACAGCAGGCAATGTAACCTCCTCCACATCATGAACATTGAGATTCACTTCAAAATATTCGGTATCACATTGGTTCGTGGCATAATACCGAACTTTTGTTTGCTCTGTTGTTACCGAAGGAATCGTATTTCCATTCACAGGCTGCCAACTGCCGTTATACAGCACCTGCCATCCTTGTAATGTAATGGTTGAGCCATTTTCAGTGACTGTTGGAGTCGGAAGTGTCAATGGATCCCCTTCACAAATATCTATTGTTGAAGGAAGATTTATATTACTTATCGTTGGCGGTCGTGCTGTATTGATATGTACCGTCGCCTCGCTCACCACTCCGTGGTTCGTCACACGATAATTGAATTGAACGTCGCCATTGTAATTCGCATCCGTGAAAGTGTAACGTATCTTTTTATCGGAAAGCACTTGGGCTGTTCCGTGCGGAACCGGATTGGTCAGCACCTGCACTTGGGCATCATTCGTATTAGGGAGGACATTATCATTTTGCAGCACATTCACATCCACATGGTCATTCAGGCAAAGGGCAGTTGTAACATAATCATCCTGAGCATTAACACTATATACCACATCGGGGACAAAGGAAATATTATCCAAAGCAAAGTCATCACCATCCCCAGGAGATCCATCAAATACATCTCTAAATTCAATATAAATTTGACCTGCCACATTACCACTATACCATCGATAATTCGGGTAAGTATGCCAGGCATTATCACCTGCATTAAGCTGAATATCATTAACGTCCTGTAGCGGTCCATTAATCAAAAAACGAAGTATTGCACCTTCACCATACCACAAGAATATCCTTGATAAATTTGCATATTTGAAAGAAAAAGTATACCACGTATTGCTCGTAACATTCACGGTTTGTCTCCATACCACTTTATCTTGATTGTTGTTGCCTCCAAAACCATTTACAATCATATATTTTCCACTAGAACCATTTGGGGGCAAAAAGCCAGAACTTTCACCATGACCATTTACAGTATTATCAATACAATAACACCCAGCGAGCATTCCACCCGAAGGATAATGGGTATAATCAGTAATAAAGCCAGTATTACCAGCTTCAAAATCACCATTAGTAATCAGGTTTTGTCCATAAAGTGATGCCATCGATAGCAGCGACAACATTACAATCGCCTTGAAAACCCGTTGCTTTAGCGTATTCATATTCATTATTTTTTTAGTTTTTCCAATTACATAAACAGGCAAAATTGCAAAAATTGTACCAATTACGAAAGAAAAAATTCATCTAAAGACATTTTCCGTCCAAAACGGCCTCTTTCAAGGTTTCGTCCTCATAACACAATTTCAACGAGAAAAACGGTCGCTTCTCGTCAATCAGTTTCAGGAAAATCTTGTCGCCTTCCCAAGAAGGAAGTTCAAGAAGCCGCTGTTTGTCAATCCATTCGAGGTCGCCTTCGTTGCAGTCGGTTTGCTCGCCCGTCCAGTCGGTGCAGACGAAGATGTGCATTTGCTCGGCGGGCCAGATGTTGTGGACGAAGGTGACGATGCCGCAATAGCGCCACGCCGTAACTGTGAAGCCCGTTTCCTCAAACACCTCACGCCTCATGCAATCCTCGGGGCTTTCGCCTTCCTCGAACTTGCCGCCCACGCCAATCCATTTGTCGTGGTTCTCGTCGTTCTCCTTTTTGGTGCGGTGCAGCATGAGGTATTGGCTGCCGCGCTCAAGGTAACATTGGGTGGTTTGTTTCATACCACAAAAATACACATTTTCCAAATATTACGGATTTTGCGTAACGGATTTTGCGTAATATTTTTGGAAATGTAG
>CACXQO010000076.1 GCA_902769815.1 uncultured Bacteroidia bacterium
TTAATCCCTTCACAAGGTGAGGGGACGAGACATCCCGCAGGTGGAGATTCCTGATTCCGGCCTGAGCCCGGGGTGCTAAGCAATTTCGGGATAGCCTTGCCGGCGCTCCGACAGCAAGGCGAAGCCTTAGGAGATAAGGTCGCGTTTAGGGCGTTCGCTCCCTTGCGCGGCTCGAAAACCAACAGCGGAATAAGCATGTAGAAACCATGGGGGTTCCTTGTTTGGACGAGGGTTCGACTCCCTCCATCTCCACAAAAACCGATAGCCTCGCTGGAAAACCGGCGAGGCTATTGTCTATTCCGAACATAATCTCCCGATTAATTCTGCATATTTTGGAAACCGCTGTAATAGTGTCTCTTTGCATCCAAGCTCGAAGTTCTCAAAGGTGAAGGCAGGCGCCACTGCACAACCCACCAAACAGAATCCCTCTTTCGAGGGGATTTCCGCTGCAAACCATTGTTCAGGATGGATTACCACCTGCATTTCACCGTCGGGGGACAGGTTGTGAACGACCAAATTCCCTTCGGTATCAATGACGTAGAGGTTAAGCAATTCGCCTGCATGATAATACCAAATCTCCGTCACGCCGTGTAACCTATGGAAAGCCGACAGGTCGTTGCCTGTAAGCATGTAATAGATAGTGGAAATATCCTTTTTGCCTGTGTCGTCATTGCCGAACAGCTGACGGTAGTAGCCGCCTTCAGGATGTGGCTCTAACTGAAACTTTTCGATAACACTCTGATATTCTGTATTGTTAGACATCTCAATTGTCATTTTATCTATGCCGCAAAAATCATTCATAATGCCTAATCCTCACCTCTACCCCATCGGCTTCCAACTGTGAGGGGATGCCTCTCACATCCGTCTGGCCGTAGTGGTAAGGGAACAGCACTTTCGGCTTGACCATCCGCGCGGCGTTGATGAGTTGCTCGGGGGTCATGGTGTATGGCTGGTTGCAAGGCATGAAAGCAACGTCGATGTCTTTGATTTCAGCCATTTCGGGGATGTCTTCTGTGTCGGCGGCGATGTAGATTCTCAGGCCATCGAGAGTGAGGATGAAGCCGTCGTCCCTTCCTTTGGGGTGGAATTGCAGATGCCCTTCGGTGGTGTTGTAGGCGGGAACGGCCTCAACGGTGATGTCGTCGGCGATTTGGAGTTTGTCGCCGTTGGCCATCACGGTGCCGTAGCCAAGCATTTCGGCGCAGCGTTGGTTCGTAATCAGTTGGGTGTTGTCGCCCATCAGCATTTTGATGGCCGTGGTGTCGAAATGGTCGTGGTGCTCGTGGGTGATGAAGATGTAGTCCGCTTGGGGCATGGCGGCGTAGTTGATGGTCTTCTCCCCTAACTTCGCCACAGGGTCAATCTGGATTTCCTTGCCGTCGTATTCGATTCGGATGCTGGCGTGAACCAAGGCGTGGAACTTGACCGTCTTGCCGCTCTTGGTAGTGAAGGTGTCCACTTCGTAAGCATCTTCGGCCATAGCCATCGGCATCCCCGCGTTCTTCCAAGCCGTAATGCCGCCTACAAGATTCACGACCTTGAAACCTTCTTCGGCAAGCATTGCGGCGGCATTGGCTGAGCGTTTTCCGCCTCTGCAATACACGGCAATGGTCTTGTCAGTCGGCAGGGTCGACTTCGCCTTTTCAACAAAGCCCTCCTCTTTGACATCGATGTTGAGGGCATTCGTGAGGTGGCCTTCGCCAAACTCCTCGGCGGTTCTCACGTCGAGCAAAACGACGTCGGGGCTTTTGATGCGTTCAGCAAACGTGTTGACCTCTGCATTTTCATAACTTTGATGGCCGCAGGCGGTGGCCAATCCCAAAAGGGCAAGTAAGTTGGTGAGCATTTTCTTCATGGTGTTTGAATTTGAATGTGGCAAAAATACATATTTTTCCGAAAAACGGCAGAAGTCTGTTTTTAGAAAACACGAATTACCATGAATTTACCACGAATGAATCAGAAATTTTGTAATTTTGTGCCAAAGAAACCGACCATGAACGACATTCCAAAAGGGCGAACAAAAGACGACATCAAAGTTCGAGAGAAACTTATCAAGGACTTTTATGCCCATTGGATTTCGGAGCATCCTGACAAAAAGGTTTGGAACCACGACTTAGGCACGTTTATCTATGTGAAATTCCTGTCCATCAACGAGACTTATGAGAAAGCGGCACGTGACTACAATTCAACGCTTGCTGTTTTCCATCTGACAGAAATACTCGAAAACGCGGTTACGATAGACGAGAAAGCCACTAATCGAAGAACCCAAAACCAAAAGCAATTTGAAAAGTTGATTATACTGAAATATGGCGAGGTGAAACTTACGGTCGGCCTTCAGCGCTCTACTCAGGAAATGGTTCAATATTGTATCACCGTCCCGAATGAACCTGGCTCAAAAAACAAAGCCACCACGGAAAAGTGATGGCTCGTTTATGTTGAGGCTCGAAACGACCGTAATGGCCATAAAGGTTGTCATCCTTTCTGCGAATTCCTCTGATTGACGCTGCAAAAATACTACTTTTTTCGTTCTCCGCAACTGTGTATTGTTGTTTTTTTATCCAAACACGAATGACCACCAATTTGCCGCGAAATCAAAGATTAGACAAAGTCAATTTTCAATAATTCATTTCTGGACATTCGTGTTAAACATATCACCTGCGGCGTTTCTTTCCACGATTCTTCCATCTGCTTTGTCTGCGTTTGCGATACCATTCTTCCCGCTTCTCTTGCTCGGCCTTCTTCCTCAATTCCAATTTCAAGGCCGCTTCTTGCTCTAACTGCTGTCTTTCTTCCGCTTCCGCCGCATCATACCTTGCGTTTTCTTCATCCAACTTTTCCTTGCGGATTCGCTTGATTTCGACGATTTCTTCTGGAGTGAACAGCCTTTCCAGCACCTCGTCCTGTATCCTCGTCCTGCCACTCCAAGCCGCTTCCTTGACATATTCATCGTCATACAAATCGTCGGCCAAGTAAATCTCGTCGTTGCGGCGTTCCCTTTCCGCCCTCTCAAAATAGCGTTCTGCTTCTTCTTTCTGCTCCTTTGGCGTAAAACCGTAGAAAGTAAGATGCCAAAGGCAAATGGCGGCCAGTTTTGTATCGGTGCAATGCAGATCTTTGGCCCTCTTCACGGGATAGCCTAAACACTCGTGCCAATTCAATCCCTCCAGAACGCCGATGTAAGGCTCATTATATTCGGAGTCATATTTTGCCAAGATGTAATCCTCGCTATGTGCCTTCACCTTCATGTCCCTGATGCAATAGCAGGCCTTCAGAAATGCCCCACCTTGGTTGGCCATTTTGGAATGAAAATCGATGATGATTTCCATCATGGTGTCGAAGTTGCTTTTCATGATGAGTTCGCGGAGCGTGAGCGGACGAGGACCACGCCAATCGAGTTTTGTCCAGAAGGGGTGTTTGTTTTTCATGGTTGTTGTTTTTTAGTGGGCGCAAAATACAGCACTGCCGCCAATGCACAATGGAATATAGTGAATTATAGTAAGATATAACTCGCAAACAGCTTTTAATAGTTATAACTGAAAATCCCGCCGATGTAAAGTTTCTCGTAACGGTCGCCAAGATGCGGAATGATATAAAGCAGAAACTCATGGAGAGTGAACAACTCCCTGTCTTCTGTGTGGAAGCAAATCAGTGTGTTGTGAAATTGGCACACTTCCGTTTTCCACCAGCCCAAGGGATTGGGATGCGAGGTGATTTTGTCGGGATGCTTCACAAGGTCTTGAAGGCGTTTGATGGTTTCCTTCAAATAGTCGTTGTTGCAAGGGTTGATGATGGTATCGTCTTCGATGGAATAGCCTTTGGGAAGCTGTTTCCGCAGTTCATCGATTGCGTAGTCCCTGATGATGTCGGGCACATCCATCGGTTCGCCAGATTCAGCCCACCAAGGGTTGTTGACAAAAAAGAAGCGGCTTAGTTCCCAATTCTCTAATCTGTCCTCTATTGCTATGGGTTCCTCCGACACCTCAAAAATGAAATTGTTTCCGAGGTTTTCGATAGCCTCCTCGCGGGCTTTGTCTTGTTTTGTTTTTGCCATGTGTAATTATGCTTGATGAAGTTGATAGTAAAGTTTATTTGTTTTCGTCCATCGTTTTCCAAATGTCTCTATACATCAGCTTTGGAGAAAGCAACGGCAAAGTATGTGTGCTGCCACATTTTGGGCACTTCATCGGAACTGAAAAAACGGTAGCACCCCATTCTATATCCAAGTCTACGAATATTTTGTGGCAATCGGTGCAACGGAAGGGAATTTTGCCTCGAATCATATCTAAATTGTTTTACTTCTATCACCTATTTCCAGGTTTCAATTTCAGTTTTACACGTCTACTATTCTCTGTTTTGTTTGATTCAAATTCAATAGTATAATTCTTAAGCAATAACAATGAAGATGCTGACAAAATAAGCCCTGCACCAACAAAAACTTCAGTAGTAGAAATGGTAACTGCACCTACTGTTAACCCATGAGCAATGGCAATTGTTGAAGCTCCACCTGTGAAAGGCAATAAAGCAAGGCCTGCCAAAACTGATGCTCCTCCTGTAATCAAAGCCCCCTTTTTCACCTTCTGCTTTCTTATTATCTTTTTTGCCATTTCGCCTTCAACAAAGATTTCATTCTCTTTGTTTTTCAATGCTTTCTCTAATTCTTCTTTTGTTGTAACTGTAACCATATTATATCTGATTTAATTTATTTATACTTTGGATTGACAATGAAAATCCCCAAGAATAACACTAATCGACGACTTTGACAATTTCCGAATCGCCAAACCAGTCGCACATTTTGGCTTTTGCCTCCTCTTTTATTTTTGGAGTAATGCACGTAGCAACAGTTAGCAGTGCTACAGCTATAACACCAGCATCGTCAACATATCCTCCTGCTGGAATAACATCAGGTATCAAATCAATTGGAGCAATAAAATAACCCAATGCTCCAAGTATGACGGTTTTCGCCCATCCTGGAGTGTCAGTCGATTGTAAAGCATAATACAGTTTCAAAGCGTTGTATATGACTTTACCGCCTGCTTTTGTAGCATAGTTTTTTACTTTGTCCCAGAAATTCGATTCACTATATTCTTTCGAATACTTACTGGTGTCAACTTTTGAATAATCAATATCATTCATGTTCTTGTTTGTTTAGCTTTGCCTCCACTTATTGGCTATTGGCTTCTCCTTTATTTTACTATTTATCCAATCCTTTCCACATCCAACCAAGCCATGCTCAAAGCACCGGCCTTTCTGATGTCAATTCCGTAAATTCTCATAAAAGCATCCGCCACAGCTTGGCCGCCGTTGGTCGTCACGGGGTTGCTCATGCTGTTGCTTGGCACATCAACGGACATCCCTTTTTCAACACGGATGCCGCTGGTCAGTTTCGAGTTCTTTACTGTGATTCTGTATAACATAACTTGGTTGTTTTTGAATTATTTGCCGCAAAGATAGTCATTTTTCAGACCAATGCTCAGTTTGTCGGTATTTTTTCTTCGGAATACTCATAGAATAAGTTTTATAACACTACTACCTTTTCGTTCGGGTCGTATAGCACCCATCCATAGTCTGCATAGCATAGATACTTTCCTGATGCTTCGTCATATCTTACCTTGATATAGCCACAGCCTCTGGTTTTAAAATGTGTTCCGTCTGGCAGGTCTTCAAGTTTTCTATAATCACAATACATCGCAATTCGTATAAACGGGTACCCTTCCCATCCCAGGTCTCCTCTTTTTATCCACTTTTTAACTTCGACAAGCACATCAGGAGGATATATCTTTTCTATCAAAAATGGTTCGATAAGAGTTTCGAACATGTTTTGGAACTCTTTTCCATGACATTTGGGGTGAGTTTTTGTTTCGCGTCTACGATATTTTTTATACATCTCATAGTGGGCCAACTCATGAGCAAAAATAATAAGAAAAGTAAACCTATCCAAACCAATATCAATGTATATATTATGATAACTCCACAGGCCTAGACAATAGTTTGTCATTATAGATGAACAAAAACGCAAATTCAAGTTATCCCTTTCGCAGATTGCTTTCACCGTATCTCTTGCTCCTTCGGGAAAACAATTCAGTATTCCGACATCCCATTTTGCACGTTTTTTCTTCATAGATGAATTGTTGATAATGGACGCAAAAATACACCATGCCACCTGAAAACATACGATTATAGTAAACTTATAGTGGAAATAGGGGTTGGCCAAACGGCTTTCCCTAATTTCGGGAATTATTTTTCAATGTTTATGGCGGCGTTTTGGATTTTGTTGTAATTTTGCAGGCAGAAAACCACATCGTATGTGTTCCCTATCGGTTAGGGTAATCGCTGGATACGATTGGTTTTTTGTTTTTATACCTCTATCTTATTCACACAATACTGAACATGTTTCCCGTCGCTTTTGATTCCTATTGTCAGTTTTACCGTAAAGTTCAAATACGCTGTCTCGGGGTGGATAAACTCATAATATAGGATGGCCATATTCTTGTAACCGTTCTTTTTTTGTGTTCCCGTCTTGGGTTCCACATAAACAGGTGCGTTTTCTTTTCCATGAGCTGATGTGATGACTTGCTTTAGATGTTTTACTGCAAACGTCGATTTCCAGTCAGCAGAAGCGCGATTGATTGTCTTTTTGTCGCTTTCTCCTTTCTTGACAATGACAGTAACACCCAAAAACGGGTTGAAAATGCCATTCGTCCCGTTTTCCCGTTGCAGTTCTTTCCACAACGATTCATAATAACTCTCAATTAAACGACGTCTTTCCGGGCTTTTCGTCTTCTCCGTTGGGATGCCCTCAATGTATTCGGGGGGTGTCTTGGCTGCAGGCTTTTTTTCCGTCAGGTTGCTATTGATGTTTTCTTGTGTTCCCATATTTGCGGGTTTAATTGTTTCACACCGCAAAGATGAAAACTTTGTCAAGACTAAGCCGTTGAACAAACGTTTGTTGTCGACAGTAGTCGTTTGCTGTCGGATAAGTAGTTGGTAAATAGAGGATAAGATTATTTGACGGTTCCGTCAGCCATAGATCCCTTGCTTCCCTACTTGCCTCCGCAGGGATGACATGGCTGCCGAAGCCTACAGTAGCACTTGAAGCGCAATCATTTTTTAAAATCACAAATCCCAGGATAAATCCCCGCCATTTTTCTCCTGAACTCCGTATCCGCTGAGTGGGCATAGCTGCTGTCTTTCTCCTTCACCCATTCGGGGCATTCGAAGAAACGGCGCATTTTCTTGTAGTCGCCACGGTCGCAGAGGTAACGGATGAGGTAGATAAGTTCGTAGGACTTGCCGTTTCTTCCGTTCCAGACGATGGTCGGCAGGTCGCTCTCGGGTCTGTAATACCCCGTCAGGCGGTAGGCGAACAGGTTTTTCACGGCAGGGCTGTCTTCGATATAGCCCTTCTCGGCCACATAGTTGATGAACTCGGTGAAAAGCTCCGTGCCCTTGTCCTCAACGGACAGCTTGATGTGCATGTGTTCCGTGTCATCGGCTGCGCATTTCGAGTGGAAGAAGTCGTCGGGAAGGGAAAAGGAACCGCCTAAAAGATTGGCCTCATAATCTTTCCAAATCCGGTTCACCAAGTCCACAGCCAAAGGATGGTCAAGGATGGGTTCGATGAGGTTACGCTCTTTCAACAGGAATTCGTCGTAAAAGTCCCAATAGTAATGAAGGAAAACACTAAATTCGGCCTCAATGAAACGACGGTAGTCGGACATGTATCGGTCAAGGGTCTCATCGCTGTCGTCGGAATCAATCAACTCGGAAGAAGGCTGCCATTGCTCCACGGCTTCAAGCATCGTTTTGTCATCGGCTTCACTACTATTTTTCAACTTGCTTGCCATGTAATCAAGCAGGTATGAAAGGTCAGAATCCTCTATGTTTTCGGCTGTGAAAGAATCGTCCCAACAGCAGGTGCAAAGTTGGGCCAATGCCGTGGTGTCGCATCGGCACCGCTCCAACAGCGACCTGAAACCTTCCTTATCGTCATGCTCTACCCTGTCAAGCAGTTCCTCCTTTTCGCCCGAACTGATTTGCAGCACGGAAAGAAACTCCATGACCGTCGCTTTGAGCAAGGTTTTCAGCGTCTTGAAGATTTCATCGGATGGCATGAAAGGCGTGTCGGCATCCTCATTGATGATGGTTTCTTTTTCGTCCAACAGGAAACGGTTGTTGTGAACGAACACAATGGCATTGCACACAGGGGCAACCACCTCTTTCCACATCAGCAAGGTTTCTGCTTCTTCCTTGTCGGCATCGTCTTCCTGAAGCAAATCATCTATTTCCTTGGCATAGTTTTCAGGAATAGGATGCTCAATGACCTGTTTCAGACCGTCATAATACAATTTCCGTTTGATAATCTCATCGTCACAACTCATGGTTGCAAAAATAGTCATTTTTTTAGGCTGATGCTCGGTTTGTCGGTGTTTTTTCTTCGATTTGTTCATCTTCTTGAGATTTTAACCAAACCTCATATAATGGCGGGGATTGTAGTAAACTTATAGTGGAAATAGGGTTTTGTAAACATCAACTTGTCAGATAAAAAAAGCAAATGTTCCGCCAAACTTGCAAAAAAAATCAAAGTTTGGCGGAACATTTCAAGAAAAACACTACCTTTGCAAAAACATTAGAACGCTATGGATAAGATAATTGGACGTGATACGGAACTGGCGAAGCTGTCATCTACAGATTGATTGATTTCTTCACCATCTTCTACCAGACTTTCTGCGCCTCCGAAACCATCACCGACCGCGCTTATTGGAGGCATACCCTCAACACACCGGGCCAAAACACTTGGTATGGACTGGCTTTTGAACGCCTATGCATGTATCACATTTGGGAAATCATACAATCCCTGCGCTTGGACACCATCCTCACCTCTTACTATTCTTGGCGTAGCCGCAAGTCCACCCCGGGGGCGCAGATTGACATGATAATAGACCGCGCCGACGGCGTTATTGATATTTGCGAGATGAAATACTCCCGCTATGAATACAGCCAGGATGCAGAAGAGAGCCTAAAACTTGGAAACCGAATCAAGACCTTCCAGTCTGAAACCAAGACTCCCAAAGCCATTCGGACTGTCCTCATAACTACCAAGGGATTGGCTCAAGGTGAACATAGTGATGATTTTGCTAAAGTGCTAACAGTAAACAACTTATTTGTTGAGAACAGCGAGGAAGGTTAAGCCAAACTTGCCAAAAAATTCAAAGTTTGGCGGTAAATATCTCTTTTGTGATTACTTCTTAAGCTCACAAACCTCTGGATAAAACTACAAAAACATGGTCATATAAAACGGCAAGTATTGCACCCTGTTTTCCCTCATTTGTCAAAAATCTCACTTTTTGTTTTGCCAAAAATCGCAAAATATTTGCTATTCCGTCATTTTTTGGACTTACAGATGGAAGGATAATACATCCTGATTTAACCACTTTTGCCATTTTTTAGGCCAACACCTCCTACCCTATCGAAAAAAAGTGTACCTTTGCAGATTAATTAAAACCTAAACGCCATGGCACTTGATAACGAAAAATTTGTTGGTGAAGGCCTGACCTACGACGATGTCCTGCTGGTCCCTTCCTATAGTAATGTCCTCCCCCGCGAAACGAGCCTGAAAACCAAGTTCTCGCGCCGCATCGACCTCAACATCCCCGTGGTCTCCGCCGGTATGGACACCGTCACGGAGAGCCGCATGGCCATCGCCATCGCCCAAGAAGGCGGCATTGGCGTGCTGCACAAGAACATGACCATCGGCAAGCAGGCTGCCGAGGTGCGCAAGGTGAAACGCGCCGAAAACGGCATGATCAGCGACCCCGTGACCATCCATGTTGACGCCACCGTGAAAGACGCCCTCGACCTGATGAGCGAATACCACATCGGAGGCATACCCGTGGTGGACAGCCACAATGTGTTGGTCGGCATCGTCACCAACCGCGACCTGCGCTTCGAGCGTGGCTTGGAACGCCCCGTCGCCGAGGTGATGACCAAGGAAAACCTCATCACCACCACCGAGGTTTCTTTCGAGAAGGCCGCCGACATCCTCCAACAATACAAAATCGAGAAACTGCCAGTGGTCGACAAGGACAACCGCCTCGTCGGCCTCATCACTTATAAAGATATAATTAAGGTGAAGGCGC
This sequence comes from uncultured Bacteroidia bacterium, assembly GCA_902769815.1. Classification (GTDB taxonomy): domain Bacteria; phylum Bacteroidota; class Bacteroidia; order Bacteroidales; family F082; genus Limimorpha. The sequence continues at coordinate 10,137 of CACXQO010000076.1, forward strand.
GCCCCAACGCCTGCAAGGACTCGCGCGGTCGTTTGCGCGTGGCCGCCGCCGTGGGCATTGCCGCCAACACCCTTGAACGCGCTGCCGCCTTGGTGGATGCAGGCGTTGACGCTTTGGTCGTCGACACGGCACATGGCCATTCGCAGGGCGTGATTGACATGGTGCGCAACCTGAAAAACAACTACCCTGAAATAGACATCGTGGCGGGCAACATAGCCACCGCCGAGGCCGCCAAAGCCCTGGCCGAGGCAGGTGCCGACGCTATCAAGGTGGGCATTGGCCCCGGCTCCATTTGCACTACGCGCGTGGTGGCTGGCATCGGCGTGCCGCAGCTCACGGCGGTTATGGATGTGGCCAAAGCCTTGGAAGGCACGGGCATCCCGATCATCGCCGACGGCGGCATCCGCTACACGGGCGACATTGTGAAGGCCTTGGCCGCTGGTGCTTCGTCCATCATGGCGGGTTCGCTCTTCGCTGGCGTGGATGAGTCGCCGGGCGACACTATTATCTACGAAGGCCGTAAGTTCAAGACTTACAGGGGTATGGGTTCGCTGGAAGCTATGCAACAAGGCTCGAAGGACCGCTATTTCCAAGACAACGTG
>CACXQO010000077.1 GCA_902769815.1 uncultured Bacteroidia bacterium
CTGCTTCCATTCCTTCTCCAACTCGCCGATGGCCAAGCCCTCAAACAAGTCCTTGCGGCCTTGAAAGTAGTATTTCAATGTGCTGCAAAGCAACGACTTGCCGAACCTTCGCGGGCGGCTAAGGAATACGAATTGTGATTCTTTTGTCAGTTTGTAGATAAGGTCTGTTTTGTCGATGTAAATGCGTCCATCTTGGCGGATGCGTTCAAAATCGGCGATGCCGGCAGTGTAGATTCTCATGGGTAGCATGGCGATATAGGTTTTTCCGCTGCAAAAATAGCATTTTTTTGGCTTTTTGGCTCTTTTGGTGCTCTTCTTTTCACTAAAACAAAGTTAGAAAAGTCACCTCAGCCAAAGCACCTGCCCCGTGCTGATACGGGCGTCTTTCTTCATTCCGTTCTTTTTCAGGATCTTTTCGGGCCTCACGGCAAAGCGCAAGGCCACGTCGCGGAGGGTTTCGCCTTCGGCGACGGTGTATTTCTTGGCTTTCCAGTTGCTGTTGCGCAACTTGGAGAGATACACCACATCGCCGCTGTGGAAGACCATCTCGTCGGGGCGTTTCAGCAAATTGTAATCGCAGAATTTCCTTGGCCAATTGCTCTGGCGTTTCGCCCTCTTTGGCATAGACGAAGCGTACGCCGTTGTTCTCATAGATGAAACGCTTTTCAGCAGTCATGTCGACCAACTCGAAGGCGGCGCGGTTGGTGGGCGAATAGGCCAATTCCAGGAGTTCGTCCTCGGGGGCAATGTCGGGCAGTTGGTTGTCGTCGGTCATCAGGCCGAGGGCGATTTGGTCGTATTTGGTCAAATCATAGAGTTCGATGCGGTCGATGAGCAGTTGGGCGTATTTGGGATTGGTGGCGTAACCAGCCGCTTTCAAGCCCTTCGCCCAGCCACGGTAGTCGGTGATTTCAAGGTCGAAAAGTGCGGAATAGCGGCCTCGCGTGCAAAGAAACTCGGAATGGTCGCGAAAAGATTCCTCGGCACTATTGTACCTGCGGAAGCACTCGTCCTTCTCGTCGTCGTCCATGTGGTAGGTCTTGCCGTCCCAACCTTTATGGCACTTGATGCCGAAATGGTTCTTCGCCTCGCGTGCCAAGGCGCTGTTGCCCGCGCCGGATTCGAGAATGCCCTGCGCAAGCGTGATGGAGGCCGGAATCTTATGCTCGCGCATCTCGCGCATGGCGATGTCTTTGTAGGTCTGGATGTATTCCTCGGGCGTGATGCGTTGCGCGGTGAGAGCCAGCGGAGCCAACAGCAAAAGTAAAAGTGCAGCTTTTTTCATGGTGGTTTCATTTTATGACAATGGCTCATGGCTATTGACAATGGCTCGCAACAACAGTAAAAGCAAGCCATTGTCATAGGCCATTGGCCATAGTAAAACAACTTAAAACCAACCAAAATCGTATAATTCCCAAAGAAAAAACTCCGCACCTCAAAAAAAAACCGTAATTTTGAAGCCAATTTTTTGCAGTATTATGGACACAAACAGCCTTTTCCAGTATTTCCCCGACCTCACAGAGAGGCAGAAGGAGCAATATAACCAACTGAAAGACTTATACTTGGACTGGAACAGCAAAATCAATGTGATTTCGCGAAAGGACATGGAGCACTTCTACGAGCACCATGTTTTGCACTCGTTGGCCATCGCCAAATACTTCGAGTTGCTCCCCGGCATGAAGGTCATGGACTTGGGCACGGGCGGCGGTTTTCCTGGCATTCCATTGGCCATCCTGTTTCCTCAGACCGATTTCTACCTCATTGATGGTACGGGTAAGAAAATCAAGGTGGTGAACGCCGTGAAGGAGGCCATCGGATTGGAGAATGTGGTGGCCGAACACAAACGCGCCGAGGAGGTGAAGGAGAAATTCGATGTGATTACCGGTCGCGCCGTGATGACCTTGCCCGAAATCGCCAACCTTGCGGGCAACAAACTAAGGATCAGGGGCGACATGGAGGCTGGCGGCATCCTTTACCTAAAGGGCGGCGACCTCACCGAGGAATTCAAAGCCCTGAACCGCTATTGGAGGCACAAACAAGTGGCGATAAGCAAATGGTTTAAAGAGGATTACTTTATAGAAAAGTTTGTAGTACATTTATATTAAAATTCAACAAAATGAAAAAACTAACGCTAACCCTAATCGCAACGCTGGCTTTGAGCGCAACCATGCTCGCCCAGCAGTATGCCGTGCCCTTCGACCCCAACGTCAGAAGAGGCAAATTGGAAAACGGATTGACCTACTACATCCGTCACAACGAGAAACCCGCCCAACGCGCCAATTTCTACATCGCGCAGAAAGTGGGTTCCATCCTCGAAGAGGAAGACCAGCGCGGTCTGGCCCACTTCTTGGAACACATGGCCTTCAACGGCACTGCCAACTTCCCCGGCAAGTCACTCCTTAATTACATGGAGCACAACGGCGTGAAGTTCGGCGAAAACGTGAACGCTTGGACCAGCATCGAGCAAACCGTCTACATGCTGACCAACGTGCCGACCACCAATCCCAACCTCATCGACTCGTGCATCCTCATCCTTCACGACTGGTCGAGTTTCATCTCCTTGGAAGGTCCCGAAATCGACAAGGAACGCGGTGTCATCCTTGAGGAAAAACGCAACCGCAACGACGCCCAGCAGCGCATGTGGGAAAAGATGTTGCCCGACATCTACCCCAACAGCCCCTACGGTCACCGTATGCCCATCGGCACCGAGGAAGTCATCAGCGGCTTCAAGCACGATGCACTTCGCGCCTACTACCACAAGTGGTATCGCCCTGATTTGCAAGGCATCATCATCATCGGCGATGTGGATGTGAATGTCATTGAAGGCCGCCTGAAGGCCATCTTCGAGGACATCCCCGCCCCCGTCAACCCCGCCGAGCGCACCCGCTTTGAGGTGGCCGACAACGCCGAACCTATCGTCAGCATCTGCACCGACCGCGAGGAAACCAACTACAATATTTCGGTTTTCTACAAGCACGACGTGGTTCCGAACGAGGAAAAAGGCGACATCCAATATTGGCTGAAAGGCTACATCGACAACCTCGTTTCCACCATGTACAACAACCGCATGGAAGAACTGACGCAAAAGGCCAACCCGCCCTTCATCTTCGGCTACGGCTACTACGGCACCTTCTTCGTCAGCGACACGAAGGACGCTTGGTCGTGCTTTGCCTACGCCAAGGACAAGGACGGCATCGACGAGGCCATGAATGCCATCGTTGCCGAAAACAAGCGTATGCAGCAATACGGCTTCACCGCTTCCGAGTTTGAACGCGCCAAGGCCGACTTGATGAAACGCATTGAGAACCAATATGATGAACGCGACAAGCAAGAAACCGGACGTTACCTCTACCCCATCCTCAACCACTTCCTCACCAACGAGCCACTGATGGGCATTGAGAACGAATACATGCTGCTCAGCCAATTCTTGCCCGCCCTTCCCGTTGAGGGCATCAACGAATATGCCAAGCAACTCATCCGCGAGGACAACATCGTCATCACCCTGACCGCCCCCGAAAAGGAAGGCGAAGTGCTGCCCACCAAGGCTGAACTTTTGGACATGTATAAGAAAGCCAACCAAGTGGAAGTGGAGCCTTACAAGGAAACCGTCAGCAACGAGCCGCTGATTGCCACCCTGCCCGTGAAAGGCAGCATCGAGAGCAAGAAACACGACGACACCTTCGATGCCACCATCCTCACCTTGAAGAACGGCGTGAAGGTCATCTACAAGCCCACCACTTTCAAGGACGACGAGGTGCTGATGAGCGCATACAGTTTCGGCGGCTACTCCGTCATGGACCAGAGCGACCCCTACACCTTGCAGGAAATCAACACTTTGGCTACGCTTGGCGGCGTGGGCAACTTCAGTGCCATCGACCTGCCGAAGGTTTTGGCCGGAAAGAAAGCCAATGTCACCCCCAACATCAGTTCGTTCACCGAGGGCATGAGCGGCAACTGCTCCGCCCGCGATTTGGAAACCATGCTGCAACTCACCTATTTGTATTTCAACTCGCCCCGCAGCGACGAAGAGGCCTTCCAGTCCTACATCACCCGCTCCAAGTCGATGTTGGCCAACATTGAATCGAACCCCGACATCGCTTTCCGCGACAACCTCATGTTTGCCCTCTACGACAACCATCCGCTCATCAAGCGCATGAAAGCCGAGGACTACGACAAGATCGACTACGCCAAGGCCCTGAAACTCTACGCCGACCGCTTCAAGGATGCCAACAACTTCGTTTTCACCTTTGTAGGCAATATTGACCCCGAAACCTTTGAACCCATGATTGAACAATACATCGGTTCGCTGAAGACCAAGAAAAACGACGAAACTTGGACCGTCAACGCGCCCGCCATCACCGACAAGGACGTACACAGCCACTACACCAAGGCCATGGAAAACCCGAAAGTGACCTGCTACATGGTCTACAACGGCGACATGGAATACAACCGCAAGAACCAACTGACCATGCAGGCTTTGAGCGACGTGATGGACATCGTCTACACTGAGAAAATCCGCGAGGACGAAGGCGGCACTTACGGCGTTGGCGTCAGCGGCAACCTCATGCTGCGCCCGAAAGAGTCCTTCATGTTCCTCATCGGCTTCGACACCAACAAGGAAATGTACGAGAAACTGATGGGCATTGCCATCGCCGAGTTGCAGAACGTGGCCAACAACGGCCCGCGCCCCGAAGACCTCAAGAAGGTGAAGGAATTCTTGGTGAAGAAACACAGCGAAGACATGGAAAGCAACCGCTACTGGATGAACTGCATCCAAACCATGGACCGCGACAAGCAAAACCCGATGAAGGACTACAACGACATCATCAACGGCATCACCGCCAACGATGTGGCCAACATGGCGAAGGCCGTACTGAAGGGTTACAAGAAAGAAGTGGTGCAAATCCCTGAATAATACGAAGGCCAATAGCTTATGGCTTATGGCTCGCTTCGTTCACAGGCACGAAGTTTCACTCCTTGGAAGAAGCAAGCCAGAGGCCATAGTCAGAGGCCATAGTCCAAATAATGAAATCACAAATCTTTAAATCAAATAATTATGACAGAAAAACTCACATTGAGAGACAACCCGACCATGCGTTGGATTGCCTTGTTGCTCTTGGCCTTGGCCATGTTTTGCAGCTACATTTTCATGGACATTTTGTCCCCCATCAAGGACCTGATGCAGACCGAGCGCGGCTGGGACAGCCTCGCCTTTGGTACCATGCAGGGTGCCGAGACCTTCCTGAACGTGTTCGTGTTCTTCCTCATCTTTGCAGGTATCATCCTCGACAAGATGGGTGTGCGCTTCACCGCCGTGCTTTCGGGCGCGGTGATGCTCGTCGGCGGCTTGATCAAGTATTACGCCATCAGCGAGTCGTTCTACGGCAGCGGCGCCGAAAGATGGTTCACTGAAAACCTCAATTACATCCCTGGCTTCGATGAACTGGGTGTTTCGCCGTTCTATCGCGGCATGCCCGCCTCGGCCAAGTTGGCCGCCCTCGGTTTCATGGTGTTTGGTTGCGGCGTTGAAATGGCCGGTATTACCGTGAGCCGTGGTATCGTGAAGTGGTTCAAAGGCCGCGAAACTGCCTTGGCTATGGGTTCAGAGATGGCTTTGGCCCGCTTGGGTGTGGCCACCTGCATGATTTTCTCGCCCTATTTCGCCCGCCTCGGTGGCACCATCAACGTGAGCCGTTCCGTGGCTTTCGGCGTGGTGCTGCTTTGCATCGCCCTGATGATGTTCGTGGTCTATTTCTTCATGGACAAGAAACTCGACGCACAAACCGGCGAGGCCGAAGAGAAAGACGACCCGTTCAAGATCAGCGACATCGGCAAGATTCTCTCCAGCATGGGCTTTTGGCTCGTGGCTTTGCTCTGCGTGCTGTACTATTCGGCCATCTTCCCTTTCCAGAAGTACGCCGTGAACATGCTGCAATGCAACCTCACCTTGACTGAGCCAGCCGCAGGTTCGTTCTGGGCCGGCGACACCGTCACCATCGTGCAATACATCATCATGCTCGTGGTGGCCGTGTGCTCGTTCTCCAGCAATTTCTCCAAGAAAAAGAACATGAAAATCGGTTTGATGGCGATTGCTGTCGTTGCTCTCGTCGTTTACTGCTACATGGGCTACATGCGCGGCACCGCCGAAACCATCTTCGCAGTGTTCCCGCTGTTGGCTGTGGCCATCACGCCCATCCTCGGCAGCTATGTCGACAACAAGGGCAAGGCCGCTTCCATGCTGATGATTGGATCGCTGCTGCTCATCATCTGCCACCTCACCTTCGCCTTCATCCTGCCCATGTTCAAGGGCAATGCCGTTGGTGGTGTCGTGGTAGCTTATTTGACTATCCTCGTGTTGGGTGCCTCGTTCTCGTTGGTGCCTGCCGCCTTGTGGCCGAGCGTCCCGAAGTTGGTGGACGAAAAGATCATCGGTTCGGCCTACGCCTTGATTTTCTGGATCCAGAACATCGGCTTGTGGCTGTTCCCGCTGCTGATTGGTAAGGTGTTGGAAAACACCAACCCCGGTGTTGACGACCCCGTTGCGCTCAACTACACTTGGCCGTTGGTCATGTTGGCCTGCTTGGGTGTTGCCGCCCTTATTATCGGCATCATCCTGAAGCGCGTCGATGCCAAGAAGCATCTCGGCCTTGAAGAGCCAAATATCAAGTAATTTTGGATTTAAATCCAAAAATTTTAGATTGTAGAGGGTGTGTCAAAACAGGCACACCCTCTTTTGTTTTATTTTTAGGTCGATTTTTTCCGTTTTTCTTGCTCAATACAAACTAAAAGCATATTTTTGCGCATTATTTTATCCTATAAACCGAAATAATTCAAGAAAATCACCATATATAAGTTGAAAAAATCCTGAATCATGGACAAGCAGGTCATCAAGAGAATCATTGCAGAGCGACACCAAGAAATTCGTGAAAGACGACTTGTGGAACGACCACAGTTGTTTGAACGCAAGATGAACTATGCGTTGGTGGGTATCAGAAGGGCTGGAAAATCGTGCCTAATGATACAAGACATGCAACAGCGCATCGCCACAGGAGAAATCGCCATTGAGGATTGTCTTTACATCAACTTTGAGGACGAGCGCATCCGCTATATGCCATCCACGGAACTCGGACTTATCCTCGACTGCCATGCCGAAATGTTTGGCGACCGCAAGCCTTTAATTTATCTCGATGAAATTCAAGTCATTGAAGGTTGGGAACAATTTGTGCGCCGCCTTGCCGACCAGCAGTACCGCGTCATGGTGACGGGCAGCAACGCCAAGATGCTCAGCAGCGAGATTGCATCCACCTTGGGAGGCCGCTTTGTCATCCGCGAGATATGGCCATTTTCTTTCCGTGAATATTTAGCCTATCGCGGCTTGGCTTTGGAGAAGAATTGGCAATATGACTCAACCACGCTTCACGAGATAGCCCGCCGAATGGAGGAGTATTTCTACTTTGGTGGCTTCGCTGAAGCCTTCGATCTTGTTGACAAGCGCGAGTGGATCAACAGTCTCTACCAGAAAATACTGATGGGCGACACTATTGCGCGTCACGGCATACGAAACACACGTTCCATCCGCCTTTTGGCGAAGAAATTGGCCGACAGCGTGATGCAACCTACTGCCTTGTCGCGCCTCCAGAACATCATCAAATCCTCGGGCGAGAAAATCGGGCTTGACACCGTAAAGGACTATTTGCAATACTTTGAAGAGAGTTACCTAACTTTCTCATTGCCCAACTTCGTGTCGCCCATCACCGACCAAGAGACCATCAAGAAACGATACTACGCCGACAACGGATTGTTGAACATTTTCCTCTTCAACGGCGAAACCAAACTATTGGAAAACCTTTGTGCCATCCATCTGATGAAACAGTTTGGCAACACCGACGAACCACACCTATTCTATTACAACCGTAACATCGAGGTTGATTTCTATGTGCCAGAAGCAGGAGTCGCAGTACAGGCCTCCTATGACATCAACGATGATGAAACCCGTCGGCGCGAAATCTCCGCGCTTGTATCGCTCAACAAGGTTTTCCCCTTAAAGAAGGCCATCATCGTCACACGCGACCATGAGGAACAAATTGAGGAGGTTGGACTCACTATCGAAGTCGTTCCCATTTGGAAATGGCTGTTAGACTGATTAATTCCTTCATGCACGCCTCAAGACATTCGCGCTCAGATTCGTGGTTTTCGTAATCGGCATCGGCCAAGTTGTAAAGCACACTCGCAACGGCATTTTTCTCTTCTGAGGTAAATAATCGAAAAAACCTCGCTAATGTGAGGTTTTTTCGGCGGTAAATATCGGCATTTGCAATGCTGGAATGAAATAAAACCCGTTCTTGCGAATTTGCAATTCGCAAGCGGTGAGGAGGGAATTTTCAATTCCCACATCATTGTAGAGGCGCCACGTTGTGGCGTCTCTGCTTTTTTTGTTTTGGGGTGTGCGGCTGACATGGTGCTTCGGCAGGGGTTGCATTACATTTCACCCGGCAGGGGTTGCATTACATTTCACCCCTGCCTAATATCCGTCGTCACTCCGTGACTTGGGCAGGGGTGCGGAGGAACCCCGGAGGGGTGGCAGCAATGTAGGCAGGCGGTGTAAACCCCTGCCGATGTGTTGGTGTAAACCCCTGCCGAATGAAAAACACCGAGCAACCGTAATTCAGAAGCCGTGGGTATCAGCATTTGCAATGCGGCAACCGCGTTTTCATTTCATCGTGACATCGTGAGCAGGGACTGCCGTCGCCTGCACATTATCATCTATGCACAAAAGGCACGTCACACATCACCAATATCTCCTTTACGAAGGCCCGCTCGCTGGGGCCGAAGTGCGCATCGGAGCGCGAGAGGCGCGTCATCATAAGCGAAAAGGCGCGTTTCTTTTCCTTCGTCATACGCTTCAAGGTTTCATAAGCCCTTTTTTGCATCTCGTTTCTCGGAATCGGGACGAAGCCCGTGGCATCAAATTCCAATTCCTTCATGCACACCTCAAGACATTCTCGCTCAGATTCGTGGTTTTCGTAATCGGCGTCGGCCAAGTTGTAAAGCACACTCGCAACGGCATTTTTCTCTTCTGAGGTAAATTTTTCATCCATAATGACAAATTTTTCTGCAAAGAAACGATTTTTTTTAATTTTGCACGCTGAAAGCCCAATGGGTCGACGACCCCAACAGCAACACACGCATTGCCAATTGCAACAAGGCTGCCGCCGAGGTGTATGTTTCAACCGACGTAGCGACTGGTGACTCATACGTTCAATGGCATTACCAAGGAGAAAATGGCTGGTCGCCGTGGCTGCAACGGCTTGATTTCAATGGCGTTCCGCAATGGCCTGCCGACGGCATCCATGTCACTACTCCCGACTTCGCCACTTGGTCACCCGGCTATTCCATGACCGCTGTCAATGGAGGCGTGGTAACGGTGTTCCGCACCCTCGGTCCTCATCACTGGGCGGTCAAAATCAATGCCGACGGCACCTTCCCTTGGGGCGAACACGGCATCATGCTCTTCGACGGCGAAGGCGGAGGTCGCTCCGAAGTGTTGTCAACCTATTATTATGACCATGACGACGGTGTTTGGGCCTTGGGTACCGACATGGACAGCACCTTCCTGCAATATATCGATGCCGACGGCACGCTGCGCCCCAAGACCACCATCAAAGCCCCTGCAAAAAAA
>CACXQO010000078.1 GCA_902769815.1 uncultured Bacteroidia bacterium
GGACTCAGAGCTTGTCGAGTTGCTTTCGGTGGCGCTGAACACGATGCGGAAACGGCTGGCGTAGTCGGCGGTGCTGGCCTCGAAGGTGTAGTTCGGGGTGGCCAAGAGGTTGACATCATCACCTGTAATGTTGTCGATGAGGTGGAGGTAGTTCATCTCCACGTTCTCGGCGTTGACGCTGAGGGTGTAAGTGCCGTTCTTGCTGGCCTTGAAGTTGACGGGCATTTCACCTTTACTGCTGCTGTTCACCACAGCGTAGTCCAGATTGTCTTCAGTGATGTAGAGCTTCGTGTTGTCAGGATTGAGTTGGAACTTGGGCAGTCGGCTACCTTCGCCGAAGCAGATAGTGGCGCGGTCGATGAGTCGCGAACCACTGCTAAGGTTAGCGTGGATGCCGCTGGTCGAAGTTTGAGGAGCAGTGGTGGTGAAGGTGACGGTTTCACCAATAGTGGTAGCCTTCACGAAAAGACCCTGCATGACACCGATTAAGCCTGAGGATTCAATAAGCTCTGAACCGGTTTCATCCAAAACATAGAAAGGACGATTATTCTCAAGGTAAGCAGTTGTATTGAACGGGTTGCCAATGAGGTTCCATCCGGCGAGGCGGTTGCCTTCGGTGTAATCCAAAGTAACCTCACCATCTCCAGCATAAGGAGCACCTATAAAGTTGAGGGAAGTACCATTTTCGCTGGAATAGAGGTAACCTTTGCCCGATTTAAGGACGAAATCGTCGGCTTTATAGTTGCGCCATTCTTTCAGTTCACCGTCGTCCATGCCATTCTGGTCGAAGTAGTAAAGGTCATAGTTGCCGGAAAGCATGCCAGCAACATCTTTCGGATCGACATTGTTGAAAGGTGAAGCAATGAGATTGTAGCCCGCGCTAGTGGGAGCCTCAACTGTGCCAAAGTCAGTGCCTTCGACGGTAATTTCTTCGTTGGCGGGAACTTCATCTGACTTCACATAGAAGTAAACTTTGTCTTTCACGCCGCTGTTTTCAGCATAACATGAGAATACCGTACTGGTGACATTGTATCGCATGTATTTGCGTGAATTACTGCCCTGCGCAACCACATCGGCTTGACCATCTTCAGCGATAGTGATTTCCCATTTTCCATTATTGTCAAGTTCTGTTTCCGTCTTCAACTGGTTACCACTTGAACTGGCAGCATAAAGATAACCAGGAGTTCTTGCGTCATAGATGGAATAATAATCAGTTCCTTCGACTGTTTCGACGACAAAATCGTAAACATTTTCGTTTACCACCGTGGCCTCTGTGCCGTTCTCACTCACGATAACCGCAGCGCGGTTATTGTTATTCTGTGTACCCATAGCGTAAGCATCAGAACCATTGAAACCAACGATGATGTAATGGGCACCCGAGGTGATGCTGGTGGCTCTGGTATAAACGGTAGGAGCAAAAGGAACATCCTCAACAGCCGAGGCGCTGATGGTGACATTCTCGGCAGGCATTTCGAAGGTGTAAGTGAAGTCGTCGGCAATGTCGTTGACATGGTCCACACTGTTCACCATCAAGGTTTCCATGACATAACCTTCCAAAGCGACAACGCTCAGCATGATTTGGTCGCCTTCATTCACTTGAATCTGGCCGTCAGCTTCCATGACCATCGAATCATTGACAAACGTGATGAGTTCGAGGTTCTCAAAAGGCGCAACCGTCAACGTGTATTGCTGCACAACACCGGCTTGGTTAATAGTAACAAGGTTGGAATAGACAGGGATGGAATCTGCATCAAACGCATATACCTTGTAGTAAGTGGAACGGGCAACACCGTTATTTGCCGCAATCATGCAGGCCACTTGATAACTATTAGCTATTTGAGATACAGCAGCACCAAGAATCCATTCAGGCTTTTCTTGTTCTATGCCTTCGGCATTATAGAATTGAATATGAAAATCACTGGCTTGTGTAATATCGATGTTGTTATAAGTGACAAAACCAGAGGCCACCTGCATTCCATTTAAATCTCCAACAGCTTCCAAGTCGAAATTGGCAGGAGCAATGTTGATAGATGGAGCTGTTCCCTTTGCAATGGTGATAGGGCCAACGCCGACGTTTGAACCCCTGGTGAAGAACATTCTCACATAACGGTCATTAGCATCAAAAACATTGGTGGTTTCAAGAGTCAAAGTGTCGTTTTGAGTACCACTAATGGTCAACTCTTCGATGTCGGTGAAAGTTTCGCCGTCGGCAGAACCTTGGATAGTGATGGTGGAGGTGTTGGAACCACCAACCATCTTCACACCAATGGTGACCAAACCAGGCTGGCCGTTAGTCTTCACCATAATGTAATCGCCATTGTTGTCAAGTTTCATTCTATAAACACCTTGAGTTGCTGCATAATCACCTACGCCATAAGTGGAAGTGCCATTTAAAGCTTCAAATGCGCTTCTTTCTCCACCTGCCCATTCAAACGGCAGCACAGCGTAGTCAAGCACAGGAGCAGCCTGGGTGACAGTAACGAGGTTGGAATAGGTTTCTCCACAACTCACTCTAAAATAAACAGTACGAGCCTCGCCATAGTTGGCCACAACAGCAAAGAGCACTTGATAAACATCATCTTGCATAACCACACCAGCAACCAACCAAGCTTCTCCTTGGACAAGTTCAATTTCATCGCCTTCGGCATTGTAGTAATGAACAGTGAAACTGTCGGCACCTTCAACTTCGATGTTTTCGTATGCGAGATCCAATAAATTCATATAATGCTCTCCTGCATCCAAATTGACCGTGGCAGGAGTGATGGTGATGGAAGGAACAGGAGCCACGTATGCCTCTTGGTTGATGGTGACGAGGTTGGAATGAACCAAGTTGGTCTCGTCATCCATAGCATAAACCTTGAAATAAGCCGTGCGGGCTTCACCTTCGTTTTCAAGCATATAATACGAAACCACATAGCCTTCACCAATTTGAGGATCTTGTTCGGCTACCAAAACTTCAATCCAATCAGGTGTTTCAGCTTCTTGGCCTTCGGCATTGTAATACTGAATGTCGAAATCACTCATTTCGGTAATGGTCAGGTTCTCGTATGCGAGAGTCAAAGTGCCATCATGTTCTTCAGCATTCACATTGACCACGTCAGGGGTCACAGTAATGGAAGCTACGATAACAGGCTCAACATATTCGGCAAGCGTAATATTGCCCAAACCGACATTGCCGGAGGATTTATTGGTATAAATCCACTTGATGTAACGGACCTCGGCATCAAGGTCTGCAATGGTATCGTATATCGTGCCGCTGAGTTCAGTATACACTTTCTTGTCGGTATAAGTTGTACCGTCTTCAGAAGTCTGCACGGTGAAGGTGCCGCCACCGAAGCTATTACCCTTAATGTCGAAGGTCAGGGTGCCAGGACGCTCATCGAATTGGAGCAGCAGCCAGTCGCCAGTGCCGTCGAATTTCAGTTTGGTGTTATTTGTATTATAGTCTGTTCCGAGACCATTTTGACTCAAACCATCAATGCCTGGGATGGAATCGCGACCATAGTTGAAAGCGAAAGGCAGTTCGGCATATGTGGGAGCCACATATTCTTCTTGGTTGATTGTGACGATGGCATAAACCTCATCTTCGCCCACAAACGTATAGACTTTGAGGTAAGCCGTACGGGCTTCGCCGTCATTTTCTTCAATGATGTAAGACAAGGTATAAGTCTCGTTTTCCTCATTAATTTCGGCATAAATCCAAGTGGGATAAATGGAATCGGTATCTTCAAGTTGATTGCCTTCAGCATCACAGAAATAGTAATCGAAACTGATTAATTCGGGGATGTTTTCGTAGGTGATGGCAAGCGCACCTTCGGTTTCCGTATACGGGGCATTGATTTCGGAAGGAGTGACCGTGACGGAAGGAACGACAGGGGTCATATCCTCGACGCTTTCCATCATGGCAGTGAAAACAGAATTGCCATTATTTCCGCTAATTCCAGCAAAGAAACCATGCACACGCACCGTCTTGTTCACCAAGGCTGTCAAAGCCGATGTTTGGTCAGTGGTTGGATAAGAAATCCTGATTTTGCTTTCACCAATTGCCACTTCGTAATTGCTGCCACTTTTTGTGAGGTTGCCTTCAAATTGCAAATAGGTACTCAGATGATAACCTTGGGAATAATCCGGGACTTCAGTGATGACAATAGGTTGAGGATCTCCATTGTAATTGGTTTCCGCAACCGTATCGATGGTTGCCGCATTGGTGAATTGGATGACGTGGCCGTAAGAACCCGTCGTGCCTGAAATGAACAGATTGTCACCTACCGATTGGGTTGGGGCTGCGTTCAGGTAGGTATAAACATAACCCGTACCGTCGCCGATGATGAAACCTCTGGCATTGGTGGCCACAACCATACCTTTGACTTGGTAATTGGCGCCAACTTCTGTGATGTCAGAAATGTTGTTCACTGCGTTGGGGTCGCCGGCTTGGGTGACGGTAACGTCCTTGGTGACGGTTTGGTTGTCGCCGTAGGAATATGTCAACGTAACGGTTGCAGTGCGTTCAGTATTGACTTCATTGGCCGTGCAGGTGAACGAAACCGTTTCACCAACCGTACCGAGGGTGAGCCAATCGCTTTCTGTAGCAGCCGTCAGCGTGCCAGCCGAATCAGGCTCGTTGTTGATGGTGTATGCAATCGAGCCGGTTGTGTCATAGTAGGCGATTTCGACATTCGCGGCAGTAATGCTCGGAGGAATCACGCCGCCCGTCACTTTCTTGTAGAAAGCGAAGGTTTGGCCTGCTATATTGCTATGAACACCAGATGCAGAAGGTGAATAGCATCTCCAATCTTGACTGTTGTATATACCAATGTGTCTGCTTGTGGCAGTATTATACAAATAGTCGGAATTAATAACAAAGGATTTATTAGCATTTGTTCCCACACGAACACCATTATTCGAGTTGGTGCAATACAACCAAGTCTCAGTCGTGCCATTCGGATAGAAGGTGTAGCCTTCGGTGGCGTTGCCGCTGATGTTCCATTGGATATTGGCGGCAACCGTGCCGGTGATGGCATCATTTTCCACAGTCACGGCAACTGCTGTGGGAGGGTTACTCGTACCCTTGTCATTTGCCATTGCATAATTGTTGCCATCGTTGCCCACGATGACGAACACATCGCTGTCGGTGAGGTCAGCCAGGTCGGTGAGAACCCATTGCACGTCGCCGCTGCTTTGTTCTGTCCATTGGGCGGTGAAGGTGACGTCGCCGTTCACGGTGTAGTCTTCGTTTTCGCCGTAGGTGGTGGTGCCGTCGCTCCAGCCATCAAAATCATAATTGTCTTTTGAGGGGGCATCGGCAAGTTGGATTTGGGTGCCAGCCTCAATGCCCGTCACGTTTTGGGGGCAGCCGCTTGTGCCGCCGTTGCAGTCGTATGTGACGGTGTAGGTGGTGGGAACAGGAGTACCGCCATTGGAATAGGTAATGGTCACATCATCGACATATCTGACAGCAGTGGTATTGTAGCAATGGAATCTTACATAGTATTCAGTGGTCCCATCAAATGTTTTGGTCTTTGTTGAATAAGTTCCATTTGAAAAACTACCCATTGCGTAAGTTTCAGCCGCAGTCCAAGTGTTTCCATCAGTTGATGTTTCAATGTAAACATTGTAGTTACTGTTGTTTGAAGTACGCTTAAATGCAAAAGAAAAAGAAGTCACATACACTTTTTCATTGAACTGAACATAAGTGTGGTTGGTGTTGATTTTTCCGGCATAAGTGCCCGTATTACCTTGTCCATCTGTTGCAACAATTGCATCACTAATGGTCCATTTGGTAGCATCGTCAGATGTTTCCCAACCATAAGACACGGTCGTTTGTCCCCTCATCCCCAACGGAACGGTGAGGAACGCGAGCAGCGCGAGGGCTGCGGTTAGCATTGTAAATTTCCTTCTCATAATTTTTGAATTTTAATTGATTATTTATTGATTATTTGTTAATATTCAACTTCTTATGCCCAAAACCATACAACAAGCACCTTTGCGCCGATTACTGACAGGGCAGTTTTCCGGGCGCAAAGATACTGAATATTAATATAGGTGTGTGAGAAAAGTTTCTTTTTTGGTGATTTTTGGGGGAAACTTTTTCGGATTGTGCATGGCCTGCGCCATCAGAACGAGAAGGTCAAACCCAACGAGGGAAGAATGGGCAACTGGCGAGCCACATCGCTGGTTATGAGGTTGACGTAGAACACGTTGTTGCGGTTGTAGATGTTGGTCACACTAAGGTTGGCTTCGAGCAGGGTGCTTTCCGAGAAATAGAACTTGCGCTTCACATCAATGTCGAAACGGTGGTAGGTGGGCAGGCGACCGCCATTCAGTTCGCCATACAGCACACCCAAATCGCCGTTGGTGTTAGTGTAGTCGAAATTGACGCCATCTTGGAAGGAATAATACTCATAGAAGCCCTGCACCTGCGTGAAGGGGAAGCCGCTGCCGAAGTTCCAGCGTCCGCTGAACTCCCATTGACGCTTGGCACCCGCCGTGTAGGTCAGAATCACGTTGATGTTGTGGCGGCGGTCGAAGTGAGGCGCGTATTGTGTCAACTCCACACCGTCCTCAACGGCCTTCTCGTATTCTCTCGTCACGAAGCCCAAAGCATACACGGCCCACAAATACCAATGCTTGTCCTCGTATTTCAATGAAATGTCAAAGCCGTAGGCATCGCCTGTTTCCTTGGTGAAGTCTTTCTTCAGCAGGTCGGGGATGTTGCCATTCTGCTGCGAGTCGGCGTAAATCTTGTTGCGGTTGATGTTGGTCAACTGCACAAAATCTTTCCAATAGCCCTCCAAATTGAGGGTCATGTTGTTGGTCAGGTCGAGCTCACCGCCCAAAATGAAGTGGTTGGCTTTTTGGAGATAACTGGTGATGGGCTTGCCGTTGTAGGTGTCGGGTAGGTTGTCAATGCCCGAGAGGAAGCCATAGAACAGGTTCACCACATCGCGGTCACTCGTGGCGGCCACAAAGTTCTGCGAATACATGCCCGCTGCAGCCTTCAGGCGGAAACGGTCGGTGGCGTTGTACTTGACGGCAAGGCGAGGCTCAGGTGAAATGTCAGGCAACGAGGCATAGAACTGCAAGCGGAAACTCGGCTCAACCAAGAACTTTCCCAACACGGCCTTGTATTTGGCATAAATGCCTATTTCAGTGGAATTCAGTTTTGCACCAATCTTGTTGTGGCCATACACGCTGTAGGTGACATAATCGGTGGTGTAGCCGAGCATTTCAAGACCATATTTCAGGGTGTTTTTGCCCATGAACTGGCTGAAATCGAAGCCCATGTTGAAGCCGTTGATGTTGCTGTAGCGGTCAGGGTTGTCGGACTCCTTCATGCGTGAGGTGTAACTCGAATAGGCAATGTTACCCTCAATCATCACGGGAGCTTTGCCCGGAATGACGAGGAAATTGGTACCCGCGCCGAAGGAATTCCAGCCGAAGTCGGAGAGCGACATGTAGTTGTTCACTTGGTCGTTGAACGAGAAGCCGAACAGATTGACCTTGCTGCCGTTGGGCGCATTGAGCGATACTTTACCGTAAATGTCTTGGAAGTTGAAAGGCAGCCCGTTCTCCGAGGCGTAAGGATACAAAGCCTTGCTGGTTTGTTCCAGATACGAGTTCTTGGCCGAAAGGATGAAGGAAATTGTGGCATCCTCTGGGTTCTTGGCCTTCATCAGCGGGCCTTCGAGCATCACCTTGGCGCCGAATGTGTTACCGCCGATTTTGCCCGAAATGCGCTTCTTGTTGCCGTCGCGGGTCGAGATGTCCATGATGGAAGAGATTCGTCCGCTGTATTCGGCTCCAAAACCGCCGGTGTAGACATCGGCGTTACGGATGATGTCGGTGTCGAACACGGAAAACAGACCGATGGAATGGAAAGGATTGTAAATCACCATGCCGTCCAAAAGCACCTTGTTTTGGATGGGTGAGCCACCACGGATATAGAGTTGTCCGCCTTGGTCGCCAGTGAAGATGACACCTGGCACCACTTGCAGATATTGCGCGAAGTCGGCCTGACCACCCACGCTCGGAATCTTGGTTATTGTCTTAGGCGTGACCGTGATGACCGAAGTCTTGGTTTCGGTGCGAGCCTCAATCTTGTCGGCGGTGATGGTCACGGTTTCCAGTTTTTGGCTGGTTTCCTTGAGGAAATACTTGCGACTGACGCTTTGGCCTTTCGCCACCGAAATGACCTCGCTTATGGTGTCGTAACCCACACTGGTAATCAGGAGGGTATATTTGCCGTCGGGAATCCGGTTGATGTTGAAATAGCCGTTTTCGTTGGTGGAGCCGCCAAAAGTGGTTCCCTTCAGGTAAACGTTGGTGAACATCATCGGCTCACCAGTGACTTCCTCATACACGAAGCCTTTGATGCTATTGTCTTGAGCCATTGCCGCAATAGCAGCCAAAAAGATGAATAAACCCGTGAAAACCAGTTTAGTAAAGTGGAGATTCTTCATAGTGCAATCAATTCTGAAAATTTGTTTTATACTCTAAGAGGGTGCAAAGTAAACAAATTATCACGAAACAAAGCACAAAAATCTCAAAAAAAATCTCCAAACTCAAAAAAAGTCATTTCAAGAAGCCTTAAAGCCTTATGAGCAGGGTTGATTCACTTGCTCTACAGCCACATTCTGGGAGAAAAACCAAAG
>CACXQO010000079.1 GCA_902769815.1 uncultured Bacteroidia bacterium
ATCTCGTCGATGACGGCGTTGTATTTCTCGCGCTTGGTCTTGTAAATCATGTCCTCTTGGTCGATACGGGCGATGGGGCGGTTGGTCGGGATGACGACCACATCGAGTTTGTAGATGTCCCAGAACTCGCCCGCCTCGGTTTCGGCGGTACCGGTCATACCGGCCAGCTTGTGGTACATGCGGAAGTAGTTCTGCAAAGTGATGGTGGCGTAGGTCTGCGTGGCGGCTTCCACCTTCACGTTTTCCTTGGCCTCCACGGCTTGGTGCAGACCATCGCTCCAACGGCGGCCTTCCATGATACGGCCCGTTTGCTCATCGACAATCTTGACCTTGTTGTCGATGATGACGTAATCGACATCTTTTTCAAACAAGGTGTAAGCCTTCAAAAGTTGCTGAACAGTGTGCAGGCGGTCAGACTTTTCTGCAAAATTACGCATCAACTCAGCCTTGCGCAACACCTTCTCGTCGTTGCTGAGGCCGGAGTGCTCCAAGTCGGCAATCTCGGCACCCACATCGGGAATGATGAAGAAAGCGGGGTCGTTGTAGGCTTGCGCCAATTGCTCGCTGCCCTTGTCGGTGAGGGTCACGGTATTCAGTTTCTCGTCGATGACGAAATACAACTCGTCGTCGATGATGTGCATGTTCTCGTTGCGGTTCTGCATGTAGAAGCCTTCGGTCTTCTGCATCAACGACTTCATACCTTCCTCGCTGAGGAACTTGATGAGGGCGTTGTTTTTCGGCAGACCACGGTAGGCGCGGAAAAGTTGGTCGGCGCCGTGCTTCTTTTCGTCCTCGGTGGCTTCTTTTCGTCCTCGGTGGCGTTGGGGTCGGTGAGGATGCGCTTGGCCTCGGCCAAAATGCCTGTCACATAGCGTTTTTGGGCTTCGTACAACTTGATGACATCGGGTTTCAGTTGGTCGAATTCCTGTTGGTCGCCGCGTGGCGTAGGACCGCTGATAATCAACGGGGTACGGGCATCGTCAATCAACACGGAGTCGACCTCGTCAACAATGGCGTAGTGGTGTTTGCGCTGCACCAACTCTTCGGGGTTGCCTGTCATGTTGTCACGCAGGTAGTCAAAGCCGAACTCGTTGTTGGTGCCGTAGGTGATGTCGCAGTTATAGGCGCGGCGACGTGCGGCGGAGTTGGGTTCGTGCTTGTCGATACAGTCCACCGTCAAGCCGAGGAACTCGTACATCGCGCCCATCCACTCGGAGTCACGCTTGGCCAAATAGTCGTTCACGGTGACCACATGCACACCCTTGCCCGCCAAAGCGTTAAGATAGACGGGCAACGTGGCCACGAGGGTCTTGCCTTCACCAGTGGCCATCTCAGCAATCTTGCCTTGGTGCAGCACGATACCGCCGATGATTTGGCAATCGTAATGCACCATATCCCAAGTCACCATATTGCCGCCGGCCATCCAGCTGTTCTTGAAATAGGCCTTGTCGCCCACGATGGTGACGTGCTCGTATTTGGCAGCCAGTTCGCGGTCGAGGTCGGTGGCCGTCACTTCCACGGTCTCGTGTTCGCAGAAGTATTTGGCGGCGGCCTTCACCACCGAGAACGCCTCGGGAAGAATCTCGTTCAGTGCCTCCTCGATGTGGTCAAGTTCCTGTTTCTCAAGTTTGTCGATTTGGTTGTAGAGTTTCTCCTTCTCGTCGGGGTCCATGTCGAAGTTGGCTTCGGCCTTGGCTTTCAGCTCGGCGATTTCGGCCACCTCGGCGGCGGTCTTGTTCTTGATGTATTCCTTGAATTCTACGGTCTTATGTCTCAGGCTGTCGATGTCGAGTTTCACGATTTGCTCGTAAGCCTTGAGCGTCTTTTGGAGTATGGGCTGTAGGGCCTTGTTGTCGCGCGAGGCCTTGTCGCCAAAGAGTTTCTTGAAGAATCCCATATTCAGTTATTTAATATTCAAGATTTAAGATTTAAAATTCCGAATGAATTGCAAATTGCGCAAAATTCGTGCAAAGGTAGTGTTTTTCCGTGAATTGGGGGAAATTTGTGTCAAAAAGTCAGGTGATTTTAATGCCAAAGTGCTTCTTTGTCCCAATCCTTCATAAAACCCATAGCATTTATATCTACATTTAGGTGTTCAGCAAGCAAAGCCTTCAACCTTAACGGAAAAGTTGTTGACGGATTGACCGTTTTAAGAAGGTATTGGATGATGCACAAGACATAATAGACGCGGTCAGAACGAACGGGTGACGAAAGAAATGCATGAGCCGTTCTCTTTGGAAATAGAGGCTGAATGCGTAAAGTCTTATTCCATAATCGGCTATGATGGGCACATATATTTCTCACATAAACAATGCTGTGCAGCCATGATTCAAACACGCTGTCGCTCACCCCATAAAAACCAGCAATCTTACGCTTTGTCAGATTGGGTTTCAACAATTTGAAAAGCATGGAAAGCGTGCCAAAAGACGCAACTTCCAAAGTCATCCAAGCAGGTGGGAATGGGTCGGAATAAGTGTTTTTGAAACGTAGTATTTGGTCGTCGTCGCTGCGGTCCAATTCTGTTTTAAGGTTGGCAAGTGTCGCTGCATGTTTAATAGGATTGGCGAAGTTGATACTGTCCGAAAACCAGTAAATGTCTATTTCGTCGGCAAGTATGTATGCCATTTGTGTGCGTATGGAAACCTCGATTTTCTCCAATTCGGAAGCGACAAGTTTTCGTAATCGGCTGTCGAATTTGTACAACTCAAAGGCTTGTTCAAAAGTTGTTCCTGATTTGAAAGTGTGCAATACCTTATCATCCATCAGCGGCATCAGGTAACTTTTTATCCGGAAATAACTCACTTGCTGCAAAGTATGCAAAGCCTTCTGTTCATCGTCGAAAGCGAGTCCGTTGCTTTTCAGCAATGCAATTTGTTGATTGAAATCCAGCGGTTTATCAGAATAGTTTGCCATAACAGGATAAAAAAAGACTTACCCTAAGCGCGCTGTTCTTGCGGGAAGCGGGGTAAGTTTGTTGCTGCAAAGATAGAACATTTTTTTCAAATAGCAGCAACTTTTTGAAAATTTCCTTCTCTCGCGAGGCAACAAAATCGTTCCCATTGAGGTAAAGTCGTCGGGTTACAAGACCCACAAATCCTTGGACGAGTTCTGCAAGAAATATCCTTCGCGCATTGGGGAGCGCATTCTGCTTTATACCAAAGACTACCAGAAAGACGAGGATGTTACTTGCTTGCCGGTGTATTATGCGGCTTATTTATAGGATTCTTTGGGCTAAATAGAGCTATTGTTTAATATCAATTGTTTGAATGGCCTCGATTTTCATTAAAGCATCTGTTTCACCAATTCCAAAAGACTCTTGGGCTACTCGAAAGATATCGTTCTTTTTCTCCTTTTTACAACCGATTTTCAAAATATCCTTCCATTCAAAACCAAGGCAATAACCATGATCCAATAATTCTTGTTTCGCCTTATTCTTAATATTCTCATTAAGATAATCTTGCAAATCAAGATAAAATCGTTCTCCTCCTGTAACGAAAGGGATGCTACGCCACTCTCGTTCCAAAAAGAACTCAACTATATTTTTTGAAGGCTCGTCTTTACCATTGATAAAATAGTGGCCTTCATATAGTTTGAAATAAGGCCTCAATAATTCTATTGCATTTGCTACGATGATTTCTTGAATACTTCCATTACCCCAAAGGTCTTTTATGTTTTTTGTAAGTGACAAATAAGCATAATTAGGTAATCCACCTTTACTGTAATATATCACTGGGGAAAGATTGTTTTTTACCGCCCATTTTTTATCCATTACAATATAAGAATCAGCTCCAAATTGTTCCATATGTCCATATACTTCCTCTTTCAACAAATCAGCAAAACAAACCATAGCATAAGCCAATTTTTCTAAAGTATAAAGGTTTTGCTGGTGCATGTAATACTCTTCCAAACAATATGAATACCTAAAGTGTTTGGACTCAAGTATTTTTACTAATGAATCCGATTTTGTACAATGGTACAAGTTCGTTTTTCTTTCGTTTCCCATCTGGTTGTATGTTATTGACGCATAAAACTATTATTTCACTACTGATTTGTTCATCACCATAGCCACACAAAAGGATTCTCTAACCATTTGTTTCTATGAAGATTAAAAACATAATCTTCATATTCACAAGGCTTTTCATTCCATTGCCCTTTCCATTTATAAACGTACTTTGGATATAAATTGTACATTTTCTTCCGGTATAGAGAATTTGCAATCATTCGATACCTAAAAGTTGGATAACTGCAACTAACATACTCTTGATATTTTAACAACTCATATACCCCTTGCATCATTTCTTCATTACATGTGGCAACGGTATTATCCACGACTCTTGCTACCACTCCATACAATGTGCATAATCCAATAAAAACAGCCATAATCCACATCCATTTTTTCATTCTCCACTTTCTTTTTCTATTGTTACCTTTCTGCCTGCTTGATGTTGCTTGGAGATACAAATTGAACTCATTATCCACCCACTTTTCGGGATTCTCATTTTGCAATTCTATCATTTTCTTGTATGTAATCTCGTCAATGTTGAGGCACATTTCTATACCATTCTGTCTTATCCAATGTGCTTCAGGTATTGATTCCCTCCTATACTCCGATTCTAATTTGTTTCCGAACAGACCTTCTTTCCCCATTTCTTTCTCCATTTCTTTAGGCTGGTTTGATTCTAATTCTAATTGATTATCATCTTCATTATCTCGGACAATTGGTAATCTATCATCTTCCACTTTAAGTGTTTCACCTAAATTTTTGTTTTCAGTTTTGTTATCTGCAATTGTTTCTTTATTATCTGATTCTTTTTCAATCACACAAACCTCGTTCACTTCTTTTTTCACCGTTTTCACTAACTCCAACTCATTATCTTTCCATCTTTCAGGATTTTGCTCCCGCAATTTGGCCATTTGCAAGATTTCTTTTTGGGTTAAAGAGACTTCAAAATCAACTCTATTTTCGCCAACGCCATAATGGAGTTTTATGGTTGACGTATCGTTCCAATTCTTTTTTCCTCCGACTTCTAATGAGGCAAACAAGGTTATTAATAATGCCACTTCGGGTATTGCAACAAATAAAAGAGTTGATCCAACATCAAACATGAATCCGAAACCTGAATTTTTATAAGAGGCCACAAGGAAGTTTATAAAGACGCCGCTAATCAAAGGGATAAGAATTGAAGCCCAAATCTTTTCCGATTTGGTTTTAGGTGCATATTTTCTTGAAATCAAAATGCCTATTACAACGGCAATGGGTATTGTGAAGATAATCATGGCTTATTTGATTTTAATAAGAAGTTGAAAAAGAAATGCTGTTTTCCATCATCTTGAAATCATCGCTCGACAAAGTGGCTTTTGTATGGGCTATTGGATTGATGATTACCGTTTTCCCGTCAATAACGAGCCCGATTACTTTTGCAAAAAAAGTCTTACCGTCATTGATGTATGAATAATCGGCGGCTTTTGCTGCTTTTCCGTTGAAGGTCGTGTTGTAAATGGCACTGTATTCCACGTTGCTGAATTTGCTGGAATGAGCATAACCAGTTATGATATTGTCAATAGACGTTTCCAATGGCATACCGTCATTTTCCATCCATATTATACCAAATTCAGAGTCTGACTGGTCTCGACCGCCTACCATATACATTCCCTCTGCAACTTCGTTTTGAGTGAAAAACCAGTTTCCAGGATGATTCAATGTCAGGCCTTTATATTTAAGCGTTTCTGTTCTTTTGTTCAGCACATAAGGGACAATCACCTCTTGTGTCCTCTTATTTACAGTATAGTTAAAGATTTGATAAGCAATGAAAACGGCGGCCAATAATCCAAGTGTCCACCACAACCCTGCATTATTGTGTTTAGGCTCTGCTTCTATTTCTGTTGTAGTGTTTTTTTGGATTTGTGGTTGGGGCGTTGGTGGCACGACAGGCTTTTCTTTGATAATCTTCCTTGCCTCGTGTAACAATTCCAAATCCTTTCCTTCCCAATTTTCTGGGCTGAACCTGCGTATCTGCTCCATGGTTTCAAGTTCCTCTTGAGTTACTTGGATTGTCATATCGATGGCATCGTCGCCCGTTCCTTGCTTGATGGTGATGGCTTTCTTTTCTTTGTTGTTTTCCATATTGTTGATTAGTTAAATTTCAATCCTTTAATGAGTTCATCCACAATGCTCTTATCCTTATTATATATACTTTCAGGGATGTGAAAATCAATCGTATAAAACCTGTTTTTGTAAAACAAGCGATAAGTTGTATAAACATATTTAGTGCCATACACATTGTTGATTGCCATGCTCTTCAAGGCTTTGATATGACCTATACTCACTTTATCACAACTTTTCACAATGTTTTTCAGGGTGGTTTTGTCCCGCTGTTTCATTTCTTCCACAACCTCATCTTCATGAATCGAAAAGTCGTCTGTTGAATCCTCCAAATCCCATGCTGAAAGCAAAATGGTCGCCCCATCACTTGATTCCAATTTAAAGAAGCAATGCGATGAATTGTTTTGCTTTTTAACCTCCGAAAACCTCTTTGAATCATAGGCGAAACTAATATGATATTCATCTGACTTGAACAGCCCTTTTGAGCCTAAGGATGGCCTATCCTCTTCAGTTTCAATTTTTAGCAACTGCATGAATGTCTTAAAGTCATCTTTGTATTTTTCCTCATGCTTCAGATTATAACTTGTTGTGACTTTCAAACATTTCCCATCATAGAAAAATATGTGACACCTAACATGAGTTTCGATGTCCGTTCCTGGGCGATTGTATTCCTCAACTAATGCTGATAATCCACAAAGGTTTTCTATACGCAAAGGATACCAAGTGAAAGAACCTTTAAAACTTGCATATTTATCCATACATTCCAATCTCTCTTTCATTCTGTTTCGCCACAAGGTATCCAAAACTGTCAATTCAGATGGAGCCAACTCTCTTACATCTTCTTGTAATAAAAAATCATCGTACGAAAAGTTAATAATGATTCGACCATAGCTATTGTTTGCATTTCTATAATCATCGCTAAAAGGGTCTTCGTTTAATCCTTTGGGTTGCAACACCAATTTCGCCTCTTCTAAAAACAAGTCACATTCATTACAGAGCATTTCATAAAATGAGGATTGGTGTACTGATTTTACAAAACGACTTTGGAAAGAGTTTTCAAGACGAACTTCCATTGTATTTGGTATCGCAAATGAGCACACTCCGTGTATGGAATAAGTTTCCCACCCCGATGGTGTTGATTGGGCTTGTAGTTTATTTGTTGTTACTGCTAGCAAAAAGACCACTAACAACAGATTGTCAAATCCTTTTTTAATCATATTTCAAACAGTTTTATTCATAGAATCAAAGAATGTCAAAATGGTTTTCTGAAACGCCCCTTCCCATCACACTCATCACAAATCTTATATTCCTTTCCTTCTCCTTCACATTTTTCACAATTCTTTGTAACAACTCCCTCGCCATTACATAAAGAACATACCAATTGACCAATGCCAAAACACAACCCACATTCATTATAACCAGTGCCATTACAATAATAACAATTCTCATACCCACGTCCGCCACATTGGGAACAATCGACATAACCTCTTCCCGAGCAATGAAAACACGACTCATAACCTCGTCCCCAACATTGTGAACAAGAATTACCCCATGAATCCATTCCTGTACCATTACAAAATATACAATCACTTTTCCCGTTGCCCCAACACCAATTACACTGATCTTTCCCCTTGCCATAACAATAAGAACATTCATTGCGGCCTCGTCCAGAACATGTAAGACACATTTCATGGCCTCGTCCAGAACACGACCAGCAAACAACTTTACCCATGCTGTCACAGATATAGCATATTTCTACTATCTCACCAGTCCCATCACAAGCATCACATTCAACTGCGATTTTGCCCTCTCCTCTACATTTGCCACACTCTTGATACCAAAACGGATTTTTGTTAGTGCAAAACGTAAAAAGCAGCAAAGAACAATAAAAGAACGATGCAATTATCTTCGTTTTATTTCGCACAATATTTCAATGTATTTCAGTTGCCTATAGTCTCCCCGATTCGGCAAATTTGGGCAAAAGAAGGCTAGGAAACTCGAATTGCGTCTATTTCCGTTGTACAGGCTCTGGAAAACACCTTCGTAGATAAAAATAGTACACTGTTTACCTAGCCTATATGTATCAATCAGATTACTAATTGAATACAAATTAGGCTGGCCAACTCGTGTCCTATACCTTATCTACTAATTTTTCCAGAATTTGTACAACAAGATACAAGCACAAATTGCCTTCAACTGCTCGGATTTTTCCCCGAACAATCAGCGGCAAAGATACGAAGAATTTTATAATGAAAAAGTTGCTGGATAGTTTTTGAAGAAAACAAAACAAAAAAATGAGATGAACAGAAAAAGATTGTGTATCTTTGCACTCTAACAAATCCATATCACTATGAATAATATTGTTCTTTCATTATTAGTAGCAATAATAGGTGGTCTGATTGGAACTTATTGTGGCTCGTATTTTTTGCACTTAAGGGAGGAGTCAAATACAAAAAAGGTTCGAAGCATTGCTATAAAAGCCTTGGAAATACTGAAAAAATACGCAAAACAATCATATAGAGAAGCAGAAAATGAATTCAACAATACTTTATCCATAACAGAAAAAAGAACTATTATTGTCGCGTTACATAAATTAGGAGTTCCATTTGAAATACCATACAATGAATTGTTCGAAATAAAGAAAATGCATTTTGTTGATAAGGTTATTGACAAAGAAGAGGTTGATGATGTTATTTTACAAATAAACAAAGGCTATTGTGACAACTTGTTTTATCTTGACCCGGATTCTTATTTTGCGGAGAACACATCTTTCGCCAAAAGGAATGTTGCGAAGAAATTTGTTAAAGAGGTGCTTTCAAAAAGTAGAGGAAGTAAAAACCATTTGGTTAGTTATCCAGAAAATTGGAGTTCCATTTTTGGTGTAGGAGAATTTCAGTCTATTCGTGTTTTCCAAGAAAGAGTGTGTTTTGATGTTTTATTTGATAGTAACGGAATTCCTATTCCAGAAAAATTGGATCAAATCATCCATGAGATTGACATGGGATTATGGGATGACAGTTTCCAAATCAATTATGAGGTTTATAGGAGTATAAAATCTCAGATTGAAATGAATAATACTTTCCAAGCACTTGCAGTACAACAACAAAATACTGGAATAAAAGCATCAAACGGCGATTCAAATCAACTAGGAAAAGTGGATTCGCATTAAGGCAATCATTTTAAGCACTTTCAAAGCCTTTAATCACTTATTCCGTGTAATATTCAAGGAATATCTATCTCCGGCACAATCAACTC
>CACXQO010000080.1 GCA_902769815.1 uncultured Bacteroidia bacterium
ATTGGCCTCTGCCAACTGCGACACACCCTCGTCCAACTGTTCGTGCAACTCTTGTTCGGTGATACCACAAATGGCAGCATACTGAGGCAAAACTGATATGTCAATCAAATTGTTCAAGTCACTGAAAACGCTCACCTTGCCAAATTCGGTCACGCCCGTCAAGAAGGCAAAACGGATATAACGGTCGCAGGTCTTCAGCACGCCGTAGAATGCCTTCAACATGCTACGATAGGCATCCTGCAACGCTTTGTTGCCAATGGTTTGCAGCAATGGCTTGTCATATTCATCCACGAGGATGACCACGCGCTTGCCGGTCTGCTCAAATGCGTTTTCGATGACATGCAGAAATCGCTCTTCATTCGCTCTATCCTTGTATTCATCGCCATAGCGTTTCTCCCACTTCTCCAAATGGCGGTTCAGCTCGGCACTCAGCGACGACTCGTCTTTGTATTCGCGGATGTTCAAGTCCAGATGAAGGATGGGATGCACCGTCCATTCCTTTTCCAAGCCATACACCGCCAGCCCTTCAAACAGTTCCTTCTCGCCGCCAAAAAAGGCCTCGAAAGTGGAGAGCAACAACGACTTGCCAAAACGTCTCGGACGCGAGAGGAAATAATATTTCCCCTCCGAAATCATCTTGTAAGCCAAAGCGGTCTTGTCGACATACACATAGCCGTCCCTCCTGACTTCGCCAAAGTTCTGTATGCCAATGGGATATTTCATAATACCAATAACTCCAAACTATCAACTGCCAACTCCTAAACTGCCTCAAACCGTATCCATAAAACTCTTCTGCACTCTGTTGAAAATCAAAATGCCAAGAGCCAGAACGACGACCATAAAGGCAAAACTATAGGCCAACCATCCCCAGCCCATAAACTCGCCAGCACCCAAGGCCCCATACTTGAAAGTCTCAATGACAGGAGTAATGGGGTTAAGTGACATAATGAGTTTTAAGTCGAATCCTTTTACCTCTTTTCCTGTCACTTGACTCAATGGATAGACAATAGGCGTGGCGTACATCCACAACGATACGAAGAAAGAAAAAAGAATCTGCAAGTCGCGATACTTCGTGGTCATGGAGGAAATGATGATGCCAAAGCCCAACGCCAAACCTGCCAACATCACCACCAACAGCGGGAAGAGCAGCAGATACCAATTGGGGCTCGGTGCCTGCCCAATGAAAACATAATAGAGGTAAACTAGTATGAACAATCCAATTTGTATGCCGAAACGTACCAAATTGCTGATAACACTTGCCAATGGCATAATCATTCTCGGAAAATATACTTTGCCAAAAATGCCTGCATTTGAAACGAAGGTATTTGACGCTTTGCCCAAGCAATCAGAGAAATAACTCCACATCGCAACACCGCCCAAATAAAACAAGGGCTGCGGAATACCATCAGTTGGGATACCTGCAATGCCACCGAAAACCACCATGTACATAATGACGGTGAAAGCGGGTTGGATAAACCACCACAACGGACCTAAAATGGTTTGCTTGTAAGCAACCGTGATGGTACGCTTCACAAACAGGGTCAACAAGTCACGGTAATCCCAAATTTCTTTCAGATTCACCTCGAAAAGCTTGTTTTTGGGCTTGATGATAGTGGTCCAATTTTCGTTTTCAGATATTGCTTGTGCCATTCTTCAACTTTGATAAAAGGGTATAACTCCGTTATTCTGACTCCCACTCCAACGCATTAACTTCCTCATTTTTCGTTATTTGTGGAAATCTCCAAATTCTCTGCAATCCTCACCGCAGGGCGGCTCAAATCACAGTCGTTTCAAATTGCAAAAGTAACACTTTTTTCAATTCAAAACAAAATCTTCCTGAAATTTTTCGTGGCTTATCTCGACCGTTCTCCTTTGAGGATAATCTTGCCGACAATTTTCCAAAAATAACGCCAATCGGTGCTGAAAGGATGTTTCTTGTATGCAACAAGATAGCGCATCTCGCTTTCCTGAATCTCATCGAGTGTTTCTGGCATGTCGACATAGAAAGGAGGCAGCAAACCAGGCTTGGTTTCAATTCTAAGTTGCTGCAATTCTTTCGAATATAAATTGTAATATTGCTGGCTCAACGGACGTACACCGACCAACTTCATCTGGCCTTTCAACAAATTGAAAAACATCGGCAACTCATCAAGCCAAGTCTTGCGCAAAAAACGCCCCCATTCGGTAACGCGGTAATCATCATGGAACTTGCCTCCCACATCCAAGTCGTTGTTCTCGTAAATATAAGTCTGCAAATACTCGGAATAAGCGTACATCGTGCGGAATTTGAACACATTGAAATATTTCCCATCCTTCCCAATCCTCCGCAATTTAATCAGCACCCCATAAGTATGCGGCTCGGTGCTGGGCTGGCGCTTCTTTTGGGCAATCACGCAATAGCGGTCATGGATATACTGCTCGCTAACCACTTCAAAACCACAATAATACAATCTCCCCAACACTTCCGGACGAGGAAACACTTTCCTGACTTTCTTCGTGCATAAATAATAAAAGCGGCGGGTCAGTGACAATTTGGGACACACTCTATGCCAAAGAAAATCAAAGAAATAAATAATATAAGCGATGATTTTCGGATACTTGCTGAAAATCTGGGCGCGATGCTTCTGGGCTGTGTCGAAGGCGCAGACGAAGTAGCCATCTTGCTTCATTTTCGCATTGGCCTCACGCAAATACTGGTTCAGAAAACGGATGGCGTTCAAATGTTCTTTCGAAAACAACACGGTGGCCTCGCCATCGGGCACAGCCCATGTCTTTTCTGCAAAATCACTCAGCCATTTCGAGCGTTCGGGACTGCGAGGTGTTTCGGCAACGGCAATCAATTCGCGAAGTTGCTCAGGGGCTTGGTCAAACTCAATACGAGGTGCATGTTGCGTTTCCTTCACGGCAAGGTATTCCATCACCTCGTCGTAATTGTCGCGAGCAATCATGTTGCTAAAGAAAGACCTCAGACCCATGTCAATCAAAGAATTACTTCGTAAGATAATTGCAAACTGCCTCACAAATCATGTCCTGATCCTTTTCGGTAAGGTAAGGATGAATCGGCAGTGAAATCACAGTGTCGGCCAATTGATCGGAAACGGGGCAAAGATTGTCGTTGATATTCAAGTAGTTGAATGCCGTCTGACGGTGCATCGGAATGGGATAATAGATGGCCGTCGGGATGTCAAGAGCCTTCAAAGCGGCCTGCAAGCCGTTTCTAACTTCCTTGTTTTCAACCTGAAGCGTGTATTGTGCCCAACTGGAATAAAAACCTTCTGGAACAATCGGAGTCTTCACGATGTCCTTCAACTTCTCCGTATATCGCGCCGACACCTTATTAATATCTTCCAACTCATGCTCGGCAAAAGCTTTCAACTTGACCAACAAAACCGCCGCCTGAATGCTGTCCATGCGGGAATTCATGCCAATTCGGACATTGTCATAACGGTCGCTGCCCTTGCCGTGAATGTGGTAGGACTCAATCAATGCGGCCCACTCGTCGTTGTCGGTGAACACCGCGCCGCCGTCGCCATAGCAGCCCACAGGTTTGGCGGGGAAGAACGAAGTGGTTGAAATGTCACCAAAAGTGCAGGCTTTTTGCTCGCCAATGCGTCCGCCAAAACCTTGGGCACCATCTTCAAGCACATAAAGATTGTATTTCTCCGCAATCTTGCGAATGGCCTTGAAATCAGCGGGCAGGCCAAACAAGTCGACAGCGATAATCACACGCGGCTTGAGTTTTCCGGCTTTCAAAGTCTGCTCGATTTTGCGCTCGAGGTCAGCCACACATATATTAAAGGTGTCGCGGTCGACATCCACGAAAACGGGAGTCGCGCCTTGCATGGCAATCACTTCGGCAGAGGCAAAGAAAGTGAAACTTGGCACAAACACGGCATCGCCTTCTTTCACATCCCACGCTTTCAGGGCAAGGAGCAAGGCATCAGTGCCACTATTGCAAGCCACGCAATGCTTCGCGCCCACATACTCGGCGAAAGCTGTTTCCATTTCCTTGATTTTCGGGCCCATGACAAAGGCACCCGAAGCGACCACATCCAAAATGGCCTTGTCCATTTCGTCCTTCAGGACAGTATATTGTGTTTTTAAATCCCTGAATTGCATAGTTTTATAGTATTTTGGCCAATTGACCGTCAGTTTCTTTATACACTCGACCGCAGTCACAATGCAAAGTGGCATTGAGGCGTTTTCCGCACTCGCAAACCCAACCGATTTGCTTGGCAGGAACACCAGCCATCAGCGCATAGGGCTTTACATCCTTGGTCACAACGGCTCCAGCAGCGATGAGGGCACTCTTACCAACCGTATGTCCGCAGACCACCGTGCAATTGGCACCCAACGATGCCCCTTCACAAATCTTGGTCTTGGCATACACGCCATGCACCGGAAAATGCGACCTTGGCGTGGTCACATTGGTGAAAACGCAACTCGGACCGCAAAACACATTGTCCTCAATTTCAACGCCTTCGTAAATCGAAACATTGTTTTGGATGCGCACGCCGTTGCCAATCTTGACATTGTTGCCCACATTCACGTTTTGGCCTAAAGAGCAGTTTTCGCCAATCACGGCACCCGACTGCACATGGCAGAAATGCCAAATCTTAGTGCCTTTGCCAATGCTCACATTGTCATCAACATAACTGCTATCATGTATAAAATAATCGTTCATCTTTCTATAATTCAATTGTTTACAAAATCCAACCCGAGGCAAGCACATCCGCAATGTGTATCACCTTGATAGGCAGGTTCTCCTTCTCGATGTATGCCTTTTGGTGCATAAGGCAAGTCATGTCGGTCGAAACGATGTATTCCGCGCCCGTATTCAGGGCGTTCCTGACCTTATGATAGGCCATGCCCATAGCCAACGTTTCCTGTTGCACCTGCAAGGAAAAGTCGGCACCACAGCACATGTCGGTCTGTTTCATCTCCACCAATTCCAACCCCCTCACCTTCGAGAGCAACTGTCGAGCCTCCTTGCCCAAACCCAAGCCGCGCAAGGCACTGCAACTATCATGGAAAGTCACCTTATGCGGGAACTCAGCCCCGAAATCATCAAACTTCAACTGGTTGACCAAAAAATCAGTCAATTCGTAGATATTAGCCACCATTCGCTTGAAATTCAAGTGGTTGGCAGTATTGAAAAACAACTCGGGATAGTGTTTCCTGATGTAATACACACAAGCGGCAGAAGGAGCCACCACGGGGCCATCGTATGAAAAATCGTTCAAAAACTTGTCGCCCAACTCCTTGGCTTCCTCCAGAAAACCAGCATGATACGCGAAGCGACCACAGCAGGTTTGGTCTGGATTGTACTCCACTTCCACTCCAGTACGCTGCAATACCTTCATGGTATCGGCAGCCACTTGAGGATAGAACTGGTCAATAATGCAGGGTACAAATAATTCGACTTTCATAATGACACAAAAAATCGTGCAAAATTACGAAAAATATCCTTACATTATTAAAAACACATGTTTTTTTAAAAAAGAAACGTCTGACCAAAAGCGAGGATAGGATTTATTAACCACTTCGGGATGGTCGAAAGTGACCGATCCAAACTTCATCGACAAAGGTGCCAAAGCCATCACAATGCGGTGGTCGTTGTGGGCACAAAAATGCACGGGCTGACGACCCAATTTTGCCAATTCCGCTTGCATAGCTCCAACCCTATCCGATTCCTTAAGATGCAGATTATCAAGGCCTAAAAACTCAGCTACAACACCCAATCCAGCACAAGTAGCGGCGAGCGTTGGATAAAGGTCGGGATAGGCAGAAAAATCGAACTGCAAAGGGCGTTTTTCGAAAGGGATTTTTCTCAGGACTAAGGCCTCTTTTTCGGCAAAAGTACCAACTCCAAACAGCTTCATCCAATCCACAATAACAGCATCGCCCTGAAGTGAGGGCAACGACAAGCCTCGCAGCCGAATCTCACATTCTTCACTCAATGCCGCCATCTCATACCAATACGATGCCGCGCTCCAATCGGCTTCAACCATATAACTCTTTGATTGATAAGGTTTTGGTCTGACTACAATCGTTCTTCCATTTCGTTCCACATCTGACCCGAAATGCCTCATCATGGCCAAAGTCATTTCGAGGTATGGCAAGGAACTCAGTTCGCCAAGTAGTTCCATTTCAAGGCCTTGTGCCCACATCGGAGCGGCCAAAAGCAAGGAAGAGGCAAACTGACTGCTTTGATGCATTTCGACTTGGACTTTTCCTCCTGAAATTGGCTTTCCTTTGATTCGTAAAGGCAAACAACATTCTTTTTCAACATACTGAATATCAAAACCTAAGCATCTCAAGACCACGACAAGTGGCGCGATGGGACGCTGATTCATGCGTTCCGCTCCCGTCAAAAACCAATTGCCTTCGTGACAAGCCAAAAAAGTGGTCAAAAAACGCGCCGCCGTGCCGCAGTCGGCAATGTCGATGACGGATTTGTTTTGCTGGATTTCGCGCAAGGCATTGGCCAAAACAAATGTATCATTTGAATCCGAAAGGTTCTGAAAATCAGGAGTGAATCCGCCATACGCGGCAATCATCAGGGCGCGGTTGCTTTCGCTCTTGCTGGCGGGCAGTTGGATGTCGCAGTGCAGTTTCATCGGTTTGACACCTTAATTAAATACTGCAAAGAAGATTTTACCAAGTTTGGTTCGATTTCCACATCCCAAACGGGTTTTCCAACCGCCTCAAGCAGAACAAATTGCGGCTTTTCGTCTTTGTTTTTCTTGTCGTGGACGAGATAGCCCAAAATTGGCTCTATGTCGCTTTCCGAAAGCGAAATTTCCACTTCAGAAAGCAGCATAGGAAGTTGACTTTCAAAATCTTGCAACACTTTTTCATCAAGGCCGCATTGTCTCACCGAAAGCCACAAAGCTCCCAACATTCCCAAGGCTACCGCTTCGCCATGCAACAATGGGTAATCCGTTGTCAGACAATGGCTTTCAATGGCGTGGCCCAAAGTGTGACCAAAATTCAGCACTTTGCGCAAGCCTTTTTCCGCCAGGTCTTGCATCACGATTTCGTGCTTGATTTCGCCACAATGAGTGATGTATTGCTGATAGTTTTCCAAATTGACATTCAACAAATTGGAATCAGCGATAAAGCCATATTTCAGCATTTCCGCTAAGCCTGAACATATTTCCCTTTGGGGCAAAGTCTCCAAAAAAACAGGGTCGATAATCACTTCTTCCGCCTCCGCGAAAGTGCCGATTTGGTTCTTTCCGCCCCCGAAATCGATGCCCGTCTTCCCCCCTATCGCCGCATCCACCATCGCGAGCAAAGTCGTCGGTATGTTGATGAACTTAATGCCGCGTTTGTAAGTTGAAGCCGCAAAACCTCCCAAGTCGGTGACAACACCACCTCCAAGGTTGATTAGCAATGCGTTACGGTCGGCGTGTTGCTTCATCAGAGTTCTCCAAATCCGCTGGACGGTCTGCAAGTTTTTGTGCTGCTCGCCCGCCTTAATGACGATTTCAACGGCGTTTTTGCAGTTTAGCCAATACTCTATTTCTGGCAACCAAAATGGGGCTACGTTTTCATCGGTGAGAATGAAAACTTTTGAGGTTTTGTCATAGATTTGTTTCTGTTTAACGTTCATTTCCAGCCCATTAAATATGGATAAATGCTTCCGTATGTTCTACCTGATTCCTCTTCAGTGTTCCAATTCAGAATCTCACCTTTGTCGTTACAGACCAATTCAACTGGAACATAATTCACTCGTTTATAATCTTTTAGAAGTTTTTTACATTCACTATTGATGAAAACTTTGTCGAAAAAGCCTTGCCGTGATGCCTTGCTGAGCAAAAACACATTGTCATTGAGTCCCTTCAAACCCATGACCTCCTCCAACTCACCGATACAAACCACAACAACCGCCTTAGTGTCAGAAGCATTGCCGAGATAAGGCTTCAAGTTATTCTCGAAATCACTCTGCCCAGCCTGGCACCACGAAGTCATGAAATAGAGAATCGTCGTGTCGTGCGAGGCAATCACTCCTGCAACTTCTTGCCTGTTGTATTCAGCAAAACTATGATTATCAACCGAATAACAGGAAGGCAACAAAAACATCATCAAAACTCCGAACACAAAAGACAATTTTCTCATAATCAATCGTTTATCAGTTCACACTTGATGATTCTTTCGTCATCCGTTTCGCCTTGCTGAATCTCCACACGAATGTATTTTTCGGGCAAAAGCGGTTCAATCATTTCAGGCCACTCGATGAGGCAGAGATTGCCACTGTCAAAATAGTTCTCGAAACCGATGTCGTAGGCTTCCTCAATCTTCTTAATGCGATAGAAATCAAAATGATAGACCGATTCTCCTTCCTCGGTAACATACTCATTGACGATGGCGAAAGTCGGGCTGTTCACTTCATCGGTGACACCCATTCGGTGGCAGAGGTTCTTGATGAGCGTGGTCTTGCCTGCGCCCATTGCGCCATAGAAGGCGATAATGTCGGCTTCGTCACGCAGGGAAATCAGATATTCGGAAACCTCAGTCAAAGCCTCCACGCTGTTGATATGGAATTCTTTGGAATTCATTGCTATGTATTTTCCCGCAAAAATACGCTT